>NZ_JAMQWD010000051.1:0-276740 GCF_024744415.1 Vibrio sp. RM-41-2B
TTACAAATACTATACAGCTGTAACATTGCCAAAAGGAATTGTAGATGAGAGATCTGACTCCCGAATACTTGCTAGCCGCATTACGCCAAGCGATTAAAACAAAAGGGCTAACATATCGAGAGCTATCTGAGAAAATGGGCATGCCGCTGTCCACTTTTAAGAGACACTTAACAAGCACAAATCTCGCTTTGGATAAACTGCTTGAATATTGTAGAGCTGTTGATTGCACGTTAGATGAACTACAAAAGCTTGCGAATCAATTACAAGGCGAAGACGAGGATTACTTTAGCCGTACGCAAGATGAAGTTTTTTTTCAATTTCCCCATCTTTACGATTTTTATCGTGAATTGAGAATGCTGCGAGGCAAAGATGGATATTCCATTTTAAAGAAAAAGTATGATTTGTCTGAGCAGAGCATGTCTGATTACCTAAAAGCTTTGGAGTTATTGGATCTTGTTTACGTTGATGAAGATAAAAATATAACGTTGCACGGGCCGTTATATTACAGCTATGCAGAAAACTCCAAGCTCAATGATAAATATACGGAAATCATAAAAGAACAGACAACAACCCACGATAAATGTGTTCGTGTGGCTTTGGCACGCATGAAAATTACCGAAGAGCAGCTTTTGCAATTGGAAGATCAAGTCGCAAAAACGGTTATCGATTTTCATTCCAAAAATGTTGTGGCAGAGAACTTCAACGTCTCTGATTTTACTAATATTGTTCTACTTGCAGGGCCACATCAACCAGTCACATTCTCTGATGGAATTATCGAGACAGAAGGGCGATTTATTGACGATATTCGTTATGCCATCGCATCTGCAGGTGATAAACCAAGCCTCTCGATTTAGAAATTCAGTCTTTTACTTAAAGAGAATCGCTTTTCTCATTATGTTATTGAGTTTTGCAGCTCTAATATTGAAAGGAAGCAGTAAAAGAAAAGCCCAAGACAGAGCACACTTTGTAAATAGAGCATCTATCAGTTACTGTTTTGAATCCAAACTTTAAGTGTTTTGGGCTTTTTTGAATAACATCATTTCAATATCACTCGTTGTCCAATTTTTAAGGTTCTGATTTTTGGGGTTATGTCCCCGCACTCCACTCTAGCCTTTCCTTACAATCAAATCATTCTCGCTGAACCAAGCATCTTGATGTTACTTGGTTATATATAATTAAAGCTTATTTTTCGGTTAGCTATAAATTCATACTTGCAATGTTTGTTTTTTGATCTATTATGACGAAGTGTCATTTGTGACGGTTCGTCAAATTTAGTGGCGTTCCTGTATTCAAGAATCGTGTTACAATTATTGGGAGTGTGTTGGTATACGGATCAAAGGATTATGTTTAACTTTCGCTGTAAAAAAGATAGCAAGCAAGACGGATGTCGTACGTCTTCAGGGCTAACTAAAAAACAACAGGCGATTGCTGATCGTGAAATAGAGCTTATTCAATTGGCTAAGTCTCTGGTTCAAGAGCAAGGCTTTGCCAACTTAACGATGGACAAGCTCACAGCGGCAAGCCCTTACTCGAAGGGAACGATCTACAATCATTTTTGCAGCAAAGAAGATGTGATTCTTGCGCTTTGTATTCACTCGCTGAGAAGCGAGGCAATATTTTTCGAACGTACCGCTAAGTTCAATGGCAATACCAGAGAAAAAATCATTGCTATGCATGTAGGTTATCGTATTTACGCTCGTATGGAGCCTGTACTATCAACCTGTGCGATTGTTGCAAAGACGCCTTGGGTCCTAGAGAAAGCTTCGCCTAAGCGTGTGAATGAATTGAACAACTTAGAAGAACAAGTAATAGATGGTGCTGATGCGTTGGTGAATAATGCGGTGGAATGTGGAGACCTTAAGTTCTCTCCCGCAATTGGTTCTGATGCCATCGTATTTGCTAACTGGTCTATTGCCTTCGGTTCAAACGCTCTAGCGCAAAATGCATCGAACAGTCGATGTATTCAGCGAATTCAAGATCCATTCTCAGTACTGCATAACGCGAATATGTTACTTGATGGTTTAGGGTGGTCACCTTTATCGACAGAGTGGGATTACCGTAAAACGTGGCGTCGAGTGGAACAGGAATTGTTCAGCGAAGAGCTTGCTTATTTAGAGTCTGTGAATCGCTAATCGTTATAGAGGCCATCTAATATTTTAGTTGGCTTTTTATTACACTATTGTGACGAATCGTCAAAAAAATCAGAGATTGGTACTCAAGTTACCCATCTCGAGAAATATAGGAAGTTACTCAAAAACTAACTTATATAACCAAATAAATTCGATCTGATTTTTATACGTTGAAGTTATCTGGTTATCACAGCATTCGCTGTTTTTTTAGTTTTTAAATTTGACGAAACGTCACAAAAGGAGAGTGTGATGCCACATCACAACGTTCAACAACAAGCCCGAATGAGCTGGGTCAAGCTACCAACGAATTACAGTGTGTTGGTTGTGCTTGCTACCGTTTTATTGATTGTTATAGCAACTATTGGAGGAAAAAATCTTTACTTTAGAGGGGATTACGACATCTTTTTTGATGGAACAAATGAGCAGTTACTTGCGTTTGATGAAATTCAGACTACCTTTGCAAAATCTGACAGTCTTGCTTTGGTCATAGCGCCAAAAAGTGGCACTGTTTTTACTCCTAACACCTTATCTCTTATTCAGCAGATCACTGACGAGGCGTGGCAAGTCCCATACTCCACCCGTGTTGATTCCCTTGCCAACTACCAGCATACCGAAGCGTTTGAAGATGATCTTCTTGTCGAAGATTTACTGTATAGCGAATATGAGTTGACGCCTCAGCGAATCGAGAAAGTCAAAAGTATTGCGTTGAGTGAACCGGTTCTGAAAAGTTCATTGATTTCCGAAAAAGGGGATGTCACGGTCGTGAATATTACGGTCCAACTCCCTGAGGTCGATAAAACCGCTGAAGTACAAGAAGTGGTTGCCTACATAAACGGAATGATTGAGCGTTATCAGCAAGTGTACCCGGATACTGAGTTCCACAAAGCCGGTATTATTGCAATGAACTACGCGTTTATGACCGCAGCTCAAGATGACAGCGCGACGCTAGTGCCTACTATGTTACTAGTGATATTGGTGTTTTTGACCATCATGTTGCGCTCATTGCTTAGTGTTATCGCGACACTCATCGTTATTATCGGCTCAGTTATGGTGACAATGGGCTTATCAGGATGGGCTGGTATGTTCTTAAGCACGGCGACAGTTAATGTGCCTACCTTGGTGATGACGCTTGCCGTCGCCGACTGTGTGCACATCATAGCGACGATGCGTCAGTCTATGCAAAACGGCTTTAGTAAAGCCCATTCTATTGAACGAAGTATTGCGCTCAATTTCATGCCCATCCTGATTACCTCCATTACCACCGCGATCGGCTTTTTAATGATGAATATGTCGGATTCTCCAATCCTGAGAGATTTCGGCAACCTATCAGCCCTTGGCGTCATGATTGCTTGTTTCCTTTCCATCACATTACTTCCGGCGTTACTTCATATCCTTCCTGTTAGGGTGAAGTCAGACACTGCTGATGAAAGAAAGCACTTTATGGATCACTTAGGGGATTTCGTGGTGTCAAAGCGACGTGCGTTATTGCCGTTGTCGGTGCTTGTTATTGTCGCGAGTGCGAGTTTGATTCCGCTGAACAAAGTCAACGATGAATCCGTCGAATATTTTGGTCATAGCAATGAATTTCGTCGAGCGGCTGATTTTATGGAAGAGCGAATCAGTGGCATGGCGAACATCAGTATCGCGATAAAAACTAACGAATCGCAGGGTATTGCGGATCCTAATTTTCTCAATACCGTGGGTAAATTTACTGACTGGCTAAGGTTGCAGCCAGAAACGGACCATGTTGCGACCTTGAGCGATGTTTATAAGCGCCTAAACAAGAACATGCATGGAGATGATCAGGCTTATTACTCGCTTCCTCAAGACAGAGAATTAGCGGCTCAATATCTGCTGCTTTATGAAATGTCACTACCGTATGGCTTAGATTTGAACAACCAAATCAATGTTGATAAGTCGTCAATCAAGATGGTTCTCACCGTGGAGAACTTGGGCAGCGTCGAGCTTGTTGATTTGGAAAATCGTATTTACCAATGGTTTAACGAAAACGCGCCTCAGTATGATGTTGTTGCTTCTAGTCCATCACTGATGTTTGCGCATATTGGCGAAACGAATATGGCTAGCATGCTGTCAACCTTGCCTATCACTCTGGTCTTAATTTCGGCATTACTGATCTTTGCCTTACGCTCGTTCAAGCTCGGTTTAATCAGCCTAGTCCCGAATATCGCCCCTGCGCTTATTGGTTTTGGTATTTGGGCGCTGGTTTCTGGTGAAATTAATTTGGGGTTGTCTGTTGTTGTGACGTTGACGCTTGGCGTTGTGGTTGATGATGCCGTTCATTTTCTCTCTAAATACCAACACGCTCGTAAAGATGGCCATAGCGCGGAACAAGCGGTTCGTTACGCTTTTCGCACCGTGGGGCGCGCGCTTTGGATTACGACTGTCGTGCTTGTTGCTGGTTTCTCCGTTCTGGCGATGTCGAGCTTCCGCTTAAATGCCGATATGGGGCAGTTGAGTGCCATTGTTATCTTCATTGCTCTTGTTGTGGATTTCATCTTTCTACCGACTCTACTGATGTTGTTTGACAAAGGCGTCTACGACGAGGTGGACCGCCGAAACAAGCTTAAATCAACTGACTCTCAAACCACGGCTGTTATTCAGTCATAACGAATCAAAGGATTGAACATGAATTTACTAAAAAATGCCTTAAAAGTATCTGCACTTTCTGTCTCGCTTTTTATGAGTCATGCGGTGTTAGCGGATGAAGCGAAAGGATTAGAAATTGCTCAAGAGCGCAACGCCCGTGATGAAGGGTGGGGGGATTCTGTTGCTACCATGAAAATGATTCTGCGGAACGCACAAGGAGAAAGCAGCACACGTTTAATGCGCCTCCAATCACTTGAAGTTGAGGACGATGGTGACAAAGGACTCACAATATTTGATGAACCAAGAGATGTGAAAGGCACCGCGTTTCTCAACCACTCTCATACAGTGGGTGCCGATGACCAGTGGCTTTACCTTCCAGCATTGAAGCGTGTGAAACGTATTTCCTCGCGTAACAAATCAGGCCCTTTTATGGGTAGTGAATTTGCGTATGAGGATCTCAGTTCTTTTGAGATCGAAAAATATCGTTTCAATTACTTAAAAGATGACACCATAAATGGGCAAGATGTTTTCGTCATAGAGCAAATCCCTACAGACAAAAGTTCAGGTTATACCAAGCAAACGGTGTGGTTAGATAAAGCGCATTATCGCCCACTGAAAGTTGAGTTTTACGATCGCAAAGGGTCGTTGTTAAAAACGCTTTCTTTCTCAGATTACAAGCAGTACCTCAACCAATATTGGCGAGCGCACACCATGGCGATGACAAATCATCAAACAGGAAAAAGCACTGAGCTAACAACAAGTGAAATGCGCTTTAACACTGGGCTAGAAGACAATGATTTTCATAAGAATGTGTTAAAGCGAGTGAGGTAGTGGAGGAGAAATGAAGCGATCAAATGTTGGGTTGTTGCTTAGCGCAGCAACCTCTCTTTACTCGATGCCTCTTGCCGCCGTTGAGCTTGCAGGACAAGTCAATATTGAGCATCGTCAGTTTTTTGAAACGGGCTCTCAGGGTCAGAGAAAAGCGCAAACGTCATTGGTTTTGCAGCCAGAATTTTACTGGGAGATGCAAAATGGTGATGCGAGCTTTACCCTCACACCTTTCTATCGTTTGGATAGTCTAGACGATGAGCGAAGTCATGGAGACATAAGAGAGGCGCTTTATCTGACTTATTGGGATGATTATGAGCTTCGAGTTGGGATTAGTAAGGTCTTTTGGGGAGTGACGGAATCCGCCCATTTGGTTGATGTAGTAAACCAGACAGACGCCATTGAAGCCGTCGATGGTGAAGATAAGCTCGGTCAGCCGATGTTGCATTTTACCTCATTCAAAGATTGGGGCACCGTCCACGCAATGTTATTACCTTACTTTAGGGAACGAACGTTTGCGGGTACTGACGGTCGTTTACGAACCGAACCTGTTGTCTCAGATGATGCTATATATGAATCAAGCAGAGAAGAAAAGCAGGTAGATGTGGCTTTTCGATATTCGAAAATGCTTGGCGATTGGGACGTAGGCCTGAGCTATTTATATGGAACAAACCGGGATCCTTACTTTCGTTTTGAGTACGGGGAATTAAAGCCTTACTACGCTCTGATGAGTCATGTCGGTCTCGATGTACAAGGAATCGTTGGCGATTGGTTATGGAAACTGGAAAGTGTTTATCGAGATAGTGCTGATAATCATGTTGGTCTTGTGACGGGATTTGAGTACACCTTCGTTGGCGCATTTGACACGGTTTGGGATGTGGGTGTGATTGGTGAGTACCTCTACGACAGTCGTGGGAATAACGCACAAACTATCGGTCAAAATGATGTGTTTGCTGGCATTCGTTGGGCGCTCAACGACGAGGACGGAACGGAAGTGTTGACTGGAATCACAAAGGATTTAGATAACGCCGATGTTTACAATGCCAAGTTAGAAGCCTCGAGCCGAATATCGAATAACTTTAAGTGGCAAATTGATGCTTGGTTATTCAAAAATGAAACGCCAAACGATTTGCTCTATTTCGCCCGAGATGACGATTTTATCGAGCTATCTATTCAATACTATTTCTAAAACAAAAGGGCACAACTTAACGTCAGATTAATGAAATATGACATTTTTGACGTTTTTGTGCTCTTTTTATTCAATAACCTCTTCTTTTCGTAATTCAATTTGGCATTGGTGCCCGGTTTGGCTACTATGTACAGCTATCAAAAAACCAATCACTCCCTTATGGACACTACCAACAGGTAGATGAGGAAACGATGCAACATCTAGAAGAGATCATTGCTAGCGCGAGCACTGCAATTGAAGCTGCCGAATCGCTAGTCGCACTTGATGAAGTGCGTGTTCAGTATCTGGGTAAAAAAGGTGAGCTAACTGCTCAACTTCAAAGCCTAGGTAAACTACCACCAGAAGAACGCCGTGAAGCTGGTCAAGAAATCAACAAAGCGAAAGGCGTCGTTCAGCAAGCTATCGCAGCTCGTAAAGACGCACTACAACGTGCAGAGCTTGAAGCGAAACTAGCAGCAGAAACAATCGACGTAACACTACCAGGTCGTCGTATTGAGAACGGTGGTTTACACCCAGTAACTCGTACTGTAGAGCGTATTGAGAAGTTCTTTGGCGAACTTGGTTTCAACACCGAAGCTGGCCCAGAGATCGAAGATGCATTCCACAACTTTGATGCGCTAAATATTGCCGCTGATCACCCAGCGCGTACTGACCACGATACTTTCTTCTTCAATCCAGATTTGATGCTTCGTACTCATACGTCAGGCGTACAGATCCGTACGATGGAAAATGGTAAACCACCATTCCGTTTCATCGCTCCGGGCCGTGTATACCGTAACGACTACGACCAAACTCATACCCCAATGTTCCACCAAGTGGAAGGTATGCTGGTTGATGAGAACGTAAACTTTGCACAGTTGAAAGGCATCCTGCACGATTTCCTATGTAACTTCTTCGAAGAAGAAGTAGAAGTACGTTTCCGTCCATCTTACTTCCCATTCACTGAACCTTCAGCTGAAGTAGACGTGAAAGGCAAAAACGGTAAATGGTTAGAAGTACTAGGCTGCGGTATGGTTCACCCGAACGTACTACGTAGTGTAGGCATCGATCCTGAAAAATACTCTGGTTTCGCATTCGGTATGGGTGTTGAGCGTCTAACGATGCTTCGTTACGGCGTGAACGATCTACGTGCGTTCTTCGAAAACGATCTTCGTTTCCTAAAACAGTTCAAGTAATCCAGAGGGTTCATCAACATGAAATTCAGCGAATCATGGCTTCGTGAGTGGGTAAACCCAGCGGTTACTACTGACGAACTCACTCATCAAATTACAATGGCCGGCCTAGAGGTAGACGACGTTCTTCCTGTAGCGGGTTCTTTCACTGGCGTTAAAGTGGGTCACGTTGTTGAATGTGGTCAACACCCAGACGCAGACAAACTTCGCGTTACTAAAGTTGACGTGGGTGAAGAAGAGCTTCTAGACATCGTTTGTGGCGCACCTAACTGTCGCCAAGGTCTGAAAGTAGCGGTAGCAACAGTTGGTGCTGTTCTTCCAGGCGATTTCAAAATCAAAAAAGCGAAACTACGTGGCCAGCCATCTCACGGCATGCTTTGTTCGTTCACTGAACTAGGTATTGATGTTGAGTCAGATGGCATCATGGAACTAGCAGAAGACGCAGTAATCGGTACTGATTTCCGTGAATTCCTAGGTCTAGATGACGTAACGGTAGACGTAGATCTAACAGCAAACCGCGCTGACTGTTTCAGCATTCGTGGTCTAGCTCGTGAAGTTGGCGTACTAAACCGTGCTGACGTGACTGAGCCATCAGTAGAAGCAGTTGCCCCTTCAATCGACGATAAAGTGTCTATTGAAGTGAAAGCTCCTGCTGCGTGTCCTCGTTACCTAGGTCGTGTTGTTAAGAACGTAAACGTTCAAGCTGAAACGCCACTATGGATGCAAGAGAAACTGCGTCGTTGTGGTATTCGCTCTATCGACCCTGTTGTAGACATCACTAACTATGTTCTTCTAGAGCAAGGTCAACCAATGCACGCATTCGATCTAGCGAAGATCGAAGGTGGCATCGTAGTTCGTATGGCTGAGCAAGGTGAGAAGCTAACACTTCTTGACGGCAGCGAAGCAGAACTAAATGCAGATACATTAGTTGTAGCTGACCACAACAAAGCACTTGCAATCGCAGGTATCTTTGGTGGTGAAGAGTCTGGTGTAACAACTGAGACTAAAGACGTTCTACTAGAGTGTGCATTCTTTGCACCTGACCATATCCGCGGTCGCGCTCGTAGCTATGGTCTTCACACTGATTCTTCAATGCGTTTCGAGCGTGGTGTGGATTACGCACTACAAGTGAGCGCAATGGAGCGTGCAACTCAGCTTCTTGTTGAAATCTGTGGCGGTGAAGTAGCACCTGTTGTTGCAGTAGAGTCTGAAGCAGACCTACCTAAGCCAAACAAAGTTGCTCTACGTCGCACTAAACTAGACAACCTACTAGGTCACCACATCGCTGATGCTGACGTAGTAGAAATCCTAGAGCGCCTAGGTTTGACTGTTGAAGCTTCAGAAGAAGGTTGGGTGGCAGTAGCGCCAACATGGCGTTTCGATATCGCTATCGAACAAGACCTGATTGAAGAAGTTGGCCGTATCTACGGCTACGACAACATTCCTAACCAACACCCAGCCGCAGCACTTAAGATGCACAACCACGTTGAAGCGGATCTTCCACTGAAACGCGTTCGTGATCTTCTTGTTGACCGTGGTTACCACGAAGCAATTACATACAGCTTCGTTGAGCCTGAGCAACAAAAGCTAGTTGTACCTGGTGTTGAGCCTCTAGTGCTTCCAAACCCAATTTCAGCAGACATGTCAGCAATGCGTCTTGGTCTTATCCAAGGGCTGTTGAACACGGTTGTTCACAATCAGAAACGTCAACAGCCACGCGTTCGTCTATTCGAATACGGCCTACGTTTCATCCCATGTGAATCTGCAGAAAACGGCATGCGCCAAGAGCCTATGCTTGCAGGTGTTATTGCTGGTACTCGTGGTGAAGAGCACTGGGATATCGAAACTAACACTGTTGATTTCTTCGACCTTAAAGGCGACCTAGAAGCAGTTCTAGAACTGTCTGCTAACGAAAAAGCGTACTCTTTCGCTGCACTGTCACCTGAAAGCAAAAAAGCTAACCCAGCACTTCACCCAGGTCAATCTGCGGCAATCATCGTAGATGGTAAAGAAGTGGGGGTGATCGGTACCGTTCACCCTGAGCTTGAGCGTAAGTTCGGTCTAAACGGTCGTACTATCGTATTCGAAATCGAATGGTCTGCAACCAACAGTAAAGTGATTCCAGAAGCGGTTCAGCTTTCTAAATTCCCATCAAACCGTCGTGACATCGCAGTAGTTGTGGACGAAGCGGTAGCATCTGGTGACATCGTTAATGCTTGTTTAGAGCAAGGTGGTGAGTTCCTTAAAGATGCGAAACTGTTCGACGTGTACGTAGGTAAAGGCGTTGAAGACGGTAAGAAGAGCCTAGCAATCGCTTTGACTCTACAATCAGTTGAGCGCACGCTTGAAGATGCAGATATCGCAGGTGCGGTTGACGCTATCGTTGCTCACGTTTCTGAGAAGTTTGGTGCTGCTCTACGTGACTAATCGTTAGACGAACTATCTCTCTTAAGAAACTAAAAACCCTGTCAAATCGGCAGGGTTTTTTTATGTTGAGCATTATCTTATTGTGATTCACGTACTAGGCCGTTTACGTCAACTCCCACAACCTCAAAAATCTGGACCAAACTCGAGGTAACGCTTAATCGAGATTTGGCATATATCGTTTTTCCGCCAACAGACGCTAACGCAAGTTTATTGGCAGCTAGGCGGCGAGTGAGAGGGTATAGCTAAGCAGAAGTGGGAGCGTAAGAATACTGAAAAAGTTGCCAAATAGTACCATTGACGCCACTTTCATGGGCTCTATATTCAGCCTTTCCGCAAATAGGTAATTCATGACGGCTGGTGGCAGCATTGTGAAGAGTACCATCATTTGCAATTGCATCGTTGGAAGGGGAATTAACCAATAAATAAGTGCAAATGCAACCGCCCCAGTTGCAAGCGACTGCACGGTACACAATACACCAACCTTTAAACCGTCCACTCTTAAATGATACATTTGTGCCCCCAGGGATAAAAGCATCACGGGTACTGCCGCTTGGCCAAGTAGAGCAGTCGCTTCGTATAAAGGTGCCCATACACCCACATTTGACACGTTGAGAAACAGAGCCAACGACGCAGCTAAAAAGATTGGCATCTTGACTATTTGCTTAAAAGGGTTGCCATGACTAAGTAGCATTACACCTAAACTAATGTGCAAGCATGCTGACACGACAAATAGCAGTACTGCTGAGGATAGCGCAATTTCTCCAAACGTATAGGTAAACAAAGGAATAGCAAGGTTTCCGCTATTGCGAAACATATGTGGTGGTGCCCAGGTTTTAAACGACAGTGACGTTAATCGACATACTGGGATCATGAGTAGTGCGGGAACCAAAACCGCGACAATTGCTGCAAAAAGGAGTGGTCCCTGATTCGAGTCTAACGGCATGTTAACGAGCGAAGAAAACACCAGCGCAGGTGTGAAAACCTCAATGTTAATGCGGTTGATTGGACGAAAGTCAGGCTTGATGTAACGACCTACCAAATAGCCGACGCCGACAAGAGCAAAAACAGGGAAAAGAATATTTATGATTTGATTAATCATGGTCGCCTAGATGAAGTGTAAGGAGCTAATGTGGAGATACACGAAGAACCACATTATCAACCTTTATATATTGCGTCATCGCTGAACAGTGAGAAGCGTGGGTTTAATCAAGCTTTCTAAGCACAGTTGCAAAGCCAGGTGGTCATACCATTTAGTTCAATTGTTACGTATCGAGTTACATACAAATCACTGAATTTACGACAAGTTCTATGTCAAGTGTCTGTTAAATAACCAATCTCTGATATTTTTATTAAATAGTGATTAATGTTGATGTTTAAACTACTTTTAGTTTTATCAGCTGGATGTTTTTCCTATTAAAGAGAAAACAAAAACAAAAATATCAAAATGTTGGCGTTTAACAATAATTTACATAGTGCTATTCCTTTTGTTCGCCAAGAAAAAAGTTGGCGAAAATCATAAGCTTGTCATACACTTCCTGATGTAACCCCGATATGTTGTTGAATTGGTAGGGTAAAACTGCTCTGGCGCTACACTAACGTAGCATTGTTTAACATAGCTTTGAGGAAAGTTTTATGGCGCTCACAAAAGCCGAACTGGCAGAAAACCTGTTTGATAAATTAGGATTTAGTAAGCGGGACGCCAAGGAAACGGTGGAAGTGTTCTTTGAAGAGATTCGTAAGGCACTGGAAAGTGGCGAACAGGTAAAACTGTCAGGTTTTGGTAACTTTGATCTTCGTGACAAGAATGAACGACCTGGTCGTAACCCGAAAACCGGTG
Organism: Vibrio sp. RM-41-2B; assembly: GCF_024744415.1. Lineage (NCBI taxonomy): Bacteria > Pseudomonadati > Pseudomonadota > Gammaproteobacteria > Vibrionales > Vibrionaceae > Vibrio > Vibrio sp. RM-41-2B. The sequence goes on from NZ_JAMQWD010000051.1 coordinate 12,190, forward strand.
AAGATATTCCAATTACTGCTCGACGTGTAGTGACTTTTCGCCCGGGTCAGAAGTTAAAAGCTCGTGTAGAAAACCTGAAGAAAGTACAGTAAGCCGAATAAATGGATCACGCTAAGGCGTGGTCTTTTTTTTGCGTAAAACTTGTGTCGCATATAAACGAAAACCACCGCAATGCGGTGGTTTTTCTGTTTTTGAGTATATCTTAATGATATGGATTACGCTGCTTCTAGGTGCGTTGTTAAGTATGGTTGCCATGCTTGTTGGTACAAGTTTTTAGACTGTGCACGCATGTTGCGAATAGAAGCGAGTTCTAGTTCGCTTAGTTCGCGTTTCTCCATCATCGCTTGGCGTTCTAGTTTCTGGATTTTTTCGTATAGGTCGTGTTCAGGACCGCTTTTCACATCTGCGATGGCTTTTAAGTGCAGTTGAACTTCGGCAACTAGATTTGTCTTTGGTAAACGAACGAGTAAGTTCAAGTCTCTATAGCCTGAAGGACCAGGTTTTTTGAAGCGATTTTTTACTTTAACAATTGTTGTTTCACGCTCTAAGGTTTCATAAATGGAGACTAAGCTCGCGACGTCTTCAGCAACAATCGTGGCACGGGCTAGGTCAGTAATGCGTTCGACTTTTCCATCTAACTCCAAAGCTATTTTTTCTTCTGCTCGTTGTTTGGACTTTACGCCTGCGAAGTATGGCTGAGCATCATTAAGAAGTGTGGTACTTTTACAGATAGTTTCAAGCTCAAATTGTGCTTGGTGAGCTTTGCTGTAAAGAATGTCGAAGTCAGTGTATGGCTGAGTTGGAGTTGCGTCGATTGACTGAATACCATACAAGCCGCTAAGGCTATGTTTAAAGAGTTTCGAACAAACTTCGTTTTGACTTGTTGAACGATTTTGATCGCCACTCGGCGCTGGGGTAATTGGAAGTGCGGCAAATGCCGGTGCACGGCTAAGTACCAAAAGCATCAATGCTGTAGTACGAAGAAATAAGCTCATTCACTCTCCTTAACTTGCTTGTACTTAGAAAATAGGGAACATAAAGGTCGCTAAGTTCGGCAAATCAGGTACTAACTTATTAATGGGGTCATTACGAAAGATTCCAAGGTTTCAGTTTTGTCTTGAAGTGGAATCGTGCGTTAGATCACCATTTCTCTTTTCTTTATTCTGTTTATCAGATAAAGGCGTGGTTCCTATAAGAACATTTACATCCTATCACCGCTGTATTAACCAAAGATGAACGGCATAGACAAATTGAAAAAAATCGTTAGTCTTACTTCTCAAAATGAAAATCAGCCGACAAGTAGAAAGTAAAATGAGAGACCAAGAGTTTTGGCATAATAAATGGGCCAGTAATCAAATCGGATTTCACTTGGAAGATGTAAACCCGCTATTACCTGCATATTGGCAACACACAAACCCAAAGCGTGAAGACAAAGTGTTAGTGCCTTTGTGTGGAAAGTCAGAAGACTTGATTTGGTTGGCGATGAAGCATGATTCAGTTGAAGGTGTTGAGCTGAGCCATATCGCTGTTCGTGCCTTTTTTGCTGAACATTTTTATACGCCAACCGTGACGCCTCTTAATGGTATGCACGAGCTTTATCAATTTGATGAGCTCTCTATTTATACTGGGGACTTTTTCACTGCACCAGTATCTCAAGCCGATATCATTTATGATCGCGCCGCGTTGGTTGCTTTACCGAAAGATATGCGAGAGGAGTATGTAGAGCGTCTCAAGCAACTTTTGAATCCAGGCGGTCGTATTTTGCTTGTTACACTCAACTATCCTCAAGAAGAGATGGCGGGGCCTCCATTTAGCGTGCCAGTCGAAGAGATTGAGCAGTTATTTTCAGGTTACAAAGTTACCTGTTTGAACGTAGATGAAGCTGATGAAAACCATCCTAAAATTGCGAAAAAAGGCTTAAGTCGCTTCTCTGAAGAAGTGTACCTAATCGAGAGTGAATAGGTTTTTTTGGTTTGTAAAACGAAATAGCGCAGCAATTTGAGCTGCGCTATTTTTGTATAAGTGGTTCGTATTTAATAAGTGATATTCACTTTTGAAGCACTTTCAACAGCATCTTGAACGGCTTCTTCGGTGGTTTTTCGTCGCGTAAGGACAACACCTAAACGGCGGCGACCATCGATTTCTGGCTTGCCGAATAGACGAACTTGCGTTTGAGGTTGAGCTAAGGCTTTGGTTAGGTTGTCAAAGCGAATGTTTGTGGAAGTCCCTTGACCAAGAATAACGGCCGACGCAGATGAGCCATATTGTACGATATTATTAATCGGCATTCCGGTAAATGCACGTACGTGGAGAGCAAACTCAGACATTTCCTGCGAAATCATTGTGACCATGCCTGTATCGTGTGGGCGAGGAGAGACCTCATTGAAAATGACCTTATCGCCTTTAACAAATAACTCTACACCAAAGATGCCGTAGCCACCGAGTGCGTTGACTACTTTCTCTGCCGTGTATTCTGCTGCTTTTACTGCGTTTTCTGACATGGCTTGCGGTTGCCATGATTCGCGGTAGTCGCCATCTTCCTGACGATGGCCAATTGGAGCACAGAAGTGAACACCGTCAACGGCTCTTACGGTCAATAAAGTGATTTCGTAATCGAAGTCGATAAAACCTTCCACGATCACGCGACCTGCACCCGTACGTCCGCCTTCCTGTGCGTAATCCCATGCTTTTGCTACGTCGTCTTCGGTCTTGATGACACTTTGCCCTTTACCTGAAGAACTCATAACTGGCTTTACTACGCACGGGATGCCTACATGCTCAACCGCGGCTTTGAAGTCTTCAAAAGTATCTGCAAAACGATAAGGTGATGTCGTCAGTTCTAGCTCTTCTGCAGCCAAACGTCGGATACCTTCACGATTCATTGTTAGCTTGGTTGCCTTAGCGGTTGGAACAACATTCAGCCCTTTTTCTTCAAGTTCTACCAGTTTGTCGGTTGCGATAGCTTCGATTTCAGGTACGACGTAAGTAGGTTGTTCCTTCGCAATAACTTCTTCTAAGGCGCTTCCATCTAACATATCGATGACGTAACTACGGTGAGCAACTTGCATCGCTGGAGCATTAGCATAGCGATCACAAGCAATCACTTCTAAACCAAGTCTCTGACATTCAATTGCGACTTCTTTACCGAGTTCGCCAGAGCCTAAAAGTAATACACGGGTAGCATTTGCGCTGGTTGCAGTGCCAAACATAGTGTTCCCTTACAAAATAGAGTGGTGAGACAGAAATTGCAGGAGATCATACTGAAGTTTTATGACAAAGCAAACGTTTGCTTTTGGTTTTTAGGCAATAAAAAAGCTCTACATGCCGTAGAGCTTTTTATACTGAAATTGTCGCTTATACGTTGACAAAACTAAGTGGAATATCTGGATTCAACGCTTCTAACGTTGATTGCGTATCAGCCAAATGACTGATCTTGCCTTCTGAGTTTTCTACCAGAGCAGCGGCTTTGATATTGTCAAAAGTTTCACCTGCAAGTAGTACTTGGATCAGCGCAACTTGTAACGGCGGCAAGCTAGGGTTAAACGCCGCATTTTCCGCATAAGCACCTTGGAATACACGGCCGCTAGCCATTTCTAATGCTAAGCCACTCAGGTTGTTGGTATATGGTGAGTGGCTCATGTTCATCGCTTCAACAGCGCTTTGAATTAGAGTGTCTTCATCATCGCATGAGAACTGATGCTTTACTTCTGCCATTAAGCCGGATTCGATACCGAGATCGTTTGGTCCAAAGGCTTCAGGTAGGTATTCATGCAGCGACTTTTCTTCGCGTTCTGGGAGCTGAATTTTAAGCTCGTTTGCGGTAGATAACTCGTTCATGAACTGACGGCAGTGACCACATGGGCTGAAGTTAATAGTGATATCTTTAATACCACGTTCACCTTTCATCCAAGCGTGGCTAATTGCAGACTGCTCAGCGTGAACTGTTTGACCTAACTGAACACCAAAGAATTCCATGTTGGCACCGAAGTAAAGGCGACCTGAGAGACCACGAACGATAGCACCGACATAAAATTCAGAAAGAGGGGCATAGGAATATGCTGCGGCAAAAGGAAGTAGAGCAACACGAAGCTCTTTATCTGATAAACCGGTAGCTGAAAGCAACTGCTTAAACTGTTGAACTGAAAGCGTAGCATCAAAATCATCAGCTTGGATGATAGGAGCAAGTTGTTTGGAAAGTGCTTCTGGAGCGCCTGCTAGCGCCTGTTCAATGCGACTTTTCATGTTGAATCCTTGTTATTGCATGGACAGTTATTCTATGTGAAGGATAGAAATGTTCCGTGCGTTAGATCACGATAAATAATGCAATTGATAATTCTGTTACATAATTAGAGTGAGCTCACACATGTATTCGATTGCACTGACGTGAAGCGTTATCTCCGTCTCACAATTAACCATATCAGTATATATTCATATGACCAAGACGCTGGGATATGTTAATTACGATGCCTACATGTCCACACAACGTTATTCCTAGATATCTAAGCAACGTTGAGTCAGTAATATTGCACTGAATGTTGAAGTTATTAGTGTGTATCTCGTCAGAGTGCCTTAACGATCTTACTAGAACGGGTTGTTAGATGAGGTAATACAGAATTTTGGAAGGGATAAGGAAGAAACGGGAAGGCCACGGCCTGCCGGAAGGAGGGCAGACCGAGAGCGCTTAACTATTGATATAGCCAGACAGCCAAAGCAAAAAAGCTTGGAGCCAAAATAGAAGTGATGATGCCGCATAAAACCAATGCGAGTGATGAGAACGCGGCATCAATGGGCTGTTTCTCTGCACATGTCGCGGTGCCTAAGGCATGAGACACGGTACCCATTGTTAGGCCACGTGCAATCGGGTGTTTAATTCCAATTAAGTTGTATATTGGGTATGCCAAAATCGCGCCCAATAAACCAACAATCAGAACCAAGATCGCCGCAACGGCAGCTTCACCACCGAGGTGACTCGAAATTTCCATTGCTATTGGCGTAGTGACGGATTTACCCACTAGACTTGCGATTAAACTGATATCCGCTTTGAAAGCGACTGCGATCAAGGTGGTTGTCATCATCGACATCACACTGCCTACTGTGCAAGCAAAAGTGATGATTCGCCAGTTTGCTTTAATCTGTGGTAGTTGTTCATATAGCGGGTAAGCCAGAGCAACTACGGCTGGTTGAAGTAAAAAACTGATCCCTTCGTTATCCGCATAATACGTTTCAAACGGTACATTTAAGTAAGTAAGCAAAGGAATGAGCACTGCAATACTGATCAGCAAAGGATTTGCTAGAGGATTATTCACTTTGATTGCGATTTGGCGCGCGACAAGAAAAACCGCAATGGTAACAACTAACCACATATCAGTGCTTCTCCTTTAGCAAGTAGTCCAGCAGCCAAGCGAGGCTGACTAGTACAATGAGTGAGCCTCCAACTGCGCTAGCAATGATAGGGAGGGCATTAGCGAGTAGCATATCGAAATGTTGCATTAATCCCACGCTAATAGGAACGAACAACAAAATCATGTAGCGGATAAATAGCGTGGCGCCCGGTTTGACCCAATCGACCTTTACAAGCCCAAGAGTCATAGAGAAAAACAGTACGAGCATACCGATGACACTTCCTGGGACGGAAACGCCAGTGAACTTTTGAATGGTAATTCCGATGCCAAGTGCCCCCATGATGAGGAAGATTGAAATGAGCAGTTGGATCAGTTGTAAGAATCGTTCTTTAATCATTTTGACAGTATATAAACAACAAGCACACCATAAGGTGCGCTTGTATTAGGAGGAGTTAAGAAGCTAAGCTCTCTACATAACGGTACACGGATTTTAATATCGCAATCTTCTTTTCGTCACTTTCATGTTCGTGAACTAAGTTTTCTAAATTCAGCATGTACTCTTCAATTTGGCTTTCAAACACTTCTCGACAGTGTAATGCCCAGCGTCTCTGTTCTTGCTCGTCTAATGTGCCTGGGAAGTTACGCGCACGATAGCGGAACAATAGAGGTTTAATGCGCTTGTCATCAAATTCAATGTCCAATGCGGCAAGATTGTTCGGGTCGGTTTCTCGAATGATATCCATGGCTGCGCGATCGGCCGGAGAGAAGAATCCGTCGTAAAGTTGCGTATCGACGTCATCACTTTTATCGAATTTACGCTCGACTGAAAAGAGGCTAATCAACTTTTCTCTAATTTCAGGATGTTGGCGCAACAAAGCGAGATTAGCGAGACATTGCTGGCGATCAATGCCAATAGACTCTGCATTTTCAGCCGTTAACGTTTTTGCAGGGGCGAGAATAGGGCATTTGTTCAAATGAACTAGTTTAACTGGCACTGGTAGCAATTCACCAAGATCTTCTCGCTTAGTGTAGAGTCTTTCGTGTAGCTCTTCTGCGGATAGCTCAAGAATAGGTTGAGGGTCTTTCGCTAAATCGATGGTGATAACAGCGTTGTTATTGGTTGGATGCCAAGCAACAGGCACAATCCAGCTAGTGTACTGGCATTCGCGCCCTAGCATGCCTGAAACGTGCATCAACGGCGTCATGTTGACGATGTCGACTAATTCATTGAGCTTACGCTTTTGGCGCATAGAAAAGAAGTAGTCAAACAATTTTGGTTGCGCTGCTTTTACTTTCTTTGCCATTTCGATAGTCGCAATCACGTCTGCCATCGCATCGTGCGCGTTACTATGTTCTATGCCGTTAGCAACAGACAAGTGCTCTAATTTAAAACTAGTAAAGCCATCTTCGTTTTCTGGCCATTCTACGCCTTCTGGACGAAGGGCGTGGCACGCGCGTAATACATCGAGTAAATCCCAACGCGAGTTACCGTTTTGCCAACTCCATGCGTATGGATCGATAAAGTTGCGATAACAAGTATAACGGGTCACTTCGTCATCAAAGCGAATGCTGTTGTAGCCTAAACTGGTGGTATTTGGTTTCGCGAGTTCAGCGTGAATCTTAGCGATAAACTCAGGCTCAGAAAGGCCTTCTTGAACCGTTTTTTGCGGAGTAATACCAGTAATAAGCGCAGCTTCAGGAGACGGAAGATAATCAGCAGGTGGCTGGCAGTACATGACTAAAGGCTCGCCGATGATATTAAAGTTTTCATCTGTACGAACACCAGCGAACTGGCTTGGGCGATCTTTCGCGGGGTTTGTTCCCCATGTCTCATAATCAAAGAAGAAAAAAGTGGGCTGATTATCTTGGTGCATTCTGCTTACCGTTTACAAAACCGATAACAGTATTAGACCATTCAACGCCTTGACTAGCAACGAAAGATGCAAGTTGAATTTTTGAAAATGAAAAAGCCGATGGCGAACCATCGGCTTGATATTTTACGTTTTATTGCTTGGGAAGTAGTTTGAGCTTTACGCTCGTGTTTCTTCCAATGCTGTTTCGCTTTCTGGTGACTTCAGCACTCGGCTAGCAATCGTACCCGCAGTCATTGATCCTGAAACGTTCAGTGCGGTACGTGCCATGTCAATCAATGGTTCAATAGAGATAAGTAGCGCCGCGATGGTGACAGGTAAGCCCATTGCAGGGAGAACAATCAATGCTGCAAACGTTGCACCTCCGCCGACTCCAGCAATACCAAATGAGCTGATAGTGATAATCGCAATCAATGACAGGATAAAGTGCAGATCCAGTGGGTTGATGCCCATTGTCGGAGCTACCATCACTGCCAGCATTGCAGGATAGATACCTGCACATCCGTTTTGGCCGATAGTGGCACCAAACGATGCTGATAGGTTTGCAATCGCTGGTGGAACGTTAAGCTTGGTGATTTGCGCTTCTACGTTTAGTGGGATCGTTGCTGCTGAGCTACGAGATGTAAACGCGAAGGTCAGTACAGGCCAGATTTTCTTAAAGTATTCCGCAGGGCTAACGCCGACAAACGAGACTAATACGCCGTGAACAACAAACATCAGAGCGATAGCAACATAAGACGCCACAATAAAGCCAAGTAGGTTTAGGATGTCGCCTGCGCTTGATGTTGCTACCACTTTTGCCATCAGTGCTGCGATGCCGTATGGCGTTAACGCCATGATCATCTTCACTAATCGCATAACGATTGACTGAGCTGCTTCTACGAAAGTACGAATCGGTGATTCTAACTCTGCTTTTTCCATCATCACTTTGCGAGCGGCGATACCGGTTAATACACCGAAGATAACGACAGCGATAATTGAGGTCGAGCGAGCACCTGTTAGATCAGCAAATGGGTTGGTTGGAATGAAGCTAACTAGCATTTGAGGAATAGTCAGGTCACTCACTGTACCAGCACGGTTTTCTAAAACGGCGATACGAGCGGTTTCACGAGCGCCTTCAGTTAAACCTTCTGCTGACAGGCCAAATGTTGTTGTCACCAAGATACCGATAAGTGCAGCAATTGCAGTCGTTACTAGAAGAACAGAGATGGTCAGGCCAGAAATTTTACCTAATGATCCACCTTTCTCCAATTTAACAACTGCAGAGATCATCGACACTAACACCAGTGGCATGATGACCATTTTCAGTAGACCAACGTAGCCACTGCCTACAATACCGACCCATTCAAGTGTTTGAGCAATCGCACTGTTGCCTTCACCGTGAATGAGTTGCAAAGCAAGACCAAAAAGAGAACCAGTAACAAGACCGATTAAAACGAGACGAGAGAGTGTGTGTTTCTTTTGTTGTTGGTTAAATAGAAAGAACAATATGCCAACAAAGACGGCTAGAGAGGCTATCACTGCAAAATTCATAATCTGACCTTATCAACCTGCCGAAATGGCGGTTGTTTTTTATACGGGGTTTTATACGGATTTGTTTATGGGGCGTAAGATAACGCTCGCGATATAACTTTAAAAATGACAAACGGATATTAGCTAGATCTAAAATGAATATAAAAACGAGATCTAAGTCGCGTGAGAGTGTGAATTAGCACGTTAAATGTACAAAATGGTTATTCGTAGTGATGCAGTAAGTCACTCATGTCTTGCCTTTGTAAGTAAACCACCGAGTCTTCTTGATAACTGAAAAGTTGATAAATCATCGCTTTGGCGACATCTTCCGCTCGAATAGGTAAGAAGTTGGACAGTTTGCCAAGCATGAGTGGGCGAATTACCTTAAACAGAGTTTGCACTAACTTCTCGTCCGTTCTTGGGCTTTGACGTTGACCAACAAGCGGGCCTGGGCGAACAAACACAATTTCCTCAAAACCCATAGCTTCGATTCGTTGTTCCATTTGTCCTTTACAGGCTAGGTAATGGGATGGCGATTTACTATTTGCACCAAGGCTAGAAACAACCGCAAGGCGTTTGACTCCGATCGTTTTCATCTGTTGGGCGACTTTACACACCAGATCAACATCTACTCTACGTAAATTATCCTTACTGCCTGCTTGCTTAAGGGTTGTGCCTAAACAGATAAAGCCGATGGTCGGTGTTGGTTGATTCTCATCCCATTGGTGGATAGAGAGGTCGGCATCAATGAGAGGGACAAGCTTTTTGTCCGCATCTATGACGCCATCGAGTGGGCGACGAGAAAGATAATATAAGGTACCAACACCTGATTGATTTATGAGGTTTGTAATGACTTTTGAACCGACTAAGCCAGTCGCCCCAGCGATGATGGCGCAGGTGTTGTTATCCATATCTTTTCTCCTATATGGGAACATAGTCTAAGCTATTGTAGCGGATTTCAACGAGTTACTTATAATCTCGTGCAAGAAAGGTGAGACGCTCTGCGAACTCGGCAGACTATCCTGAGATAAACTTGATTAGCGCTGCCCCAAGCGGATGCAAGGGTATACAATAGTGGGTGCGCAAAAACTGTCGCTGAACAAGACCTCTTGAACAACAGAACACCTCTCACCCAGACAACATCAAAGGAACGTAAAAAATGGATGACTCTTTTGCTGCGGAGATACAAGCGCGCATAGATAACAAAACCAAACCCGTCGGTTCTTTAGGCTTATTGGAAAAGGTGGCACTACAGCTAGCTCTTATTCAAAGTCAGGATAAACCTCAGCCAGTTGATTCCATCGCTATCTGTAAACCGAGCATGCTGGTATTTGCTGGAGATCACGGCGTTGCAGAGGAGGGCGTAAGCATTGCGCCAAGCGAAGTCACTCAGCAAATGGTGGCTAACTTTCTCGCCGGCGGCGCAGCCATCAACTGCTTTTGCGACATCAATGGCATCCAACTCAAAGTAATAGATTGCGGCATGTTGGCACCTATTGATGTGCTGGTTCCAGAATTTAAGTTTCATCCAAACTTGGTTGAACAACGGTTGGGTAACGGTACGGCTAATTTCTCTAAACAATCAGCGATGTCCCCAGAACAAGTGGCGCTAGGTTTAGAGTATGGTGCGAAGATTGCTGAGCAAACCATTTTGTCTGGCTCAAATCTATTGATGTTCGGTGAGATGGGCATTGGTAACACCAGTTCGGCTTCCGCACTGTTATCGGCGCTGAGTTCATTAGATATTGACTATTGTGTTGGTGTCGGTACAGGAATCAATCAACAGCAGTTGAGCCGTAAATATAAACTAGTGGCACAGGGCGTGAACCGATGTCGAGGTCTTGATACTAAAGCGATTCTCGCACAGGTTGGAGGCTTTGAAATCGTACAAATGGTAGGTGCTTTTTTAGAAGCCAAGCGGCTTAAAATTCCAGCTTTAGTGGATGGGTTTATCGTATCGGTTGCTGCGTATATAGCAACGTTGCTAGACGAAGAAGCACGCGAATACATGTTGTTTGCCCACCGCTCCGAAGAAAATGGACATAAGTTTGTATTAGAGTACCTAAAAGCAGAACCTCTACTCGATCTTGGTTTACGATTAGGGGAGGGAACCGGAGCCGCTCTTGCCTTACCCTTGTTAAAAGCTGCTGCCCAGTTTTACAACAAGATGGCGAGCTTTGAGAGTGCAGGAGTTACAGTATAGTGTCAGCCCCTGATAATTCTGAGAACGTCACGTCGTCATCGTTAAGATACCAGTGGGAGTTGTTTCTATTAGCTATCAGTTTTTTTAGTCGCTTACCCGTACCCCAAGCGTTGCCATACAGTGAAGAACGCATGAATCAGGCCGGTCGTTACTTCGCGTTAGTTGGTCTCGTGCTTGGAGCGCTTTGTGCTCTGGTATTTTCGCTCACCTCAATTCTTTTCCCAGAATCGGTTGCCATAGTATTAACGATGGTGTTTAGCTTATTGTTAACAGGGGCATTTCACGAAGACGGCTTGACTGATATGGCGGATGGCATTGGCGGTGGCATGACTGTCGAGCGACGCCTCTCTATTATGAAGGACAGCCGCATTGGCACTTATGGTGCAGCCACTCTCATTATGGCGTTATTGGCTAAGTATGTTTTTTGGAGTGAACTGGCTAACTTGCCGCAGTTTTGGTTGGTCATTGTCGTCGCTTATACCGCAAGCCGAGCACTAGCCGCGACGCTTATTTATGACATGCCTTATGTCAGTGACAGTGATACGTCGAAAAGTAAACCGCTGGCAAATAACCAGTCTTCTTTAGAAGTCTCCATTTTGTTGTTTACTGGTGGCATAACATTGCTTGTGCTTGGTATCACGCAGGCGATCTTTATATCGCTTGTTCTCGTGGTATTTCGTTTGATGTTCAAACGTTGGTTAACCAAGCGAATTGGCGGCTTTACGGGGGATTGTCTTGGCGCAGCGCAGCAGCTATCGGAACTGCTTGTTTATCTCACTATGATTGGGTTTTATCACATCTTATGAAGCAATTGATACTCGGTGGCGCGCGCTCTGGGAAGTCGCATTTGGCGGAAAAAACAGCCAAGCAATTATCGACCACTTATCAACACTCATTACATTATGTTGCAACCGCGCTGCCATTTGACCAAGAAATGCGAGAGCGAATAGCGCATCATCAAAAGCAACGAGGGGGCGAGTGGCAAGAGCATGAATGCCCCCTTCATTTATCTGAGTTACTGACAAGTTTCGCTACCACCGATGTTGTATTGGTCGATTGTTTAACCTTGTGGCTCAATAATTGGTTATTTGAGTTAGGTGATGAATGTTCCAATGAGAAGCTAGAAGCAGAAATTGAAAAGCTTATACAGGTGGTACGTGGTTCAGATGCGACGTTAATATTCGTCTCTAACGAGGTTGGAATGGGCATTGTGCCTTTGGGGGTGGTTAGTCGTTACTTTATGGATAATGCAGGACGGATGAATCAAAAACTAGCCAGTGTTTGTCATCGCGTTACCTTTGTCGCTGCTGGCTTGCCGTTGGTTCTTAAAGAGTAGGATGGAACAAAATGAAAACACTCAATATCTATCTTGTGCGTCATGGAAAAGTAGACGCTCCACCAGGACTCCATGGCCAAACGGATGTGAAAGTTACGCCTGCTGACCAAGAAAGCATTGCTCGGGCTTGGGTTGAGAGTGGACGAGGTGTGGGTGGAGTGATTTGTTCTCCTCTTTCACGTTGTCAAGAACTGGCAAATATAATTGCTGAACAGCAATTATTACCAGTAATGACGGATGAATCTTTACAAGAGATGGCATTTGGTGATTTTGATGGTATGCCTTTTGATATGCTCACTGAGCAGTGGAAAAAGCTAGATGCTTTTTGGCAATCGCCAGCACAACATACGTTGCCGAACGCTGAGAGCTTAAGCACATTTTCTGAGCGCATATGTCGCGTTTGGTCTCAAATCATCAACGATATCAATGACAATCTACTTATCGTCACGCATGGTGGCGTCATTCGTATGATTCTTGCTCATGTATTGGAGTTAGATTGGCGTAACCCCAAGTGGTATTCGACGTTGTCGATAGGAAACGCTTCTGTCACGCATATAACAATGACCATAGATGAGCAAATTTACGCCTCGGTGCGTTCGATTGGCGTACCTCTTTTAACTCGTTAATTTATAAATATTAAAATGCCCAAAGCGATACTGCTTATGGGCATAGTCACGGAAGATGTCAGTGGAAGCCCATCTGCTAGGTGCAGGAAGCGAAAATTGACTCAGTTACATAAAAAGGAAATATAGAAATGACAACGCCGAGTTGGGATTTGTCCATCGTTTATAACGACCTTTCTGACCCACGAATTCAAGACGATATTGCTCTTGTGGAACAATGTATTGATCTTTTGAATAAACAATCAGCAGATTGCGGCAACGTAGAGATCATGCAAAATGCGATTTTGACCAATGAAGCCGCGAGTCGTTTAGCGGGCACAGTTGCAAATTTTGCGAGTTGTTATGCTTCTGTTGATGCAACAAACGCCGAAGCGAAATCGTTACTTGGTAAAATGACCCGCATCTTTTCGGAGCTTTCTCAAGCGTTCAGTCCCTTTGATTTGACATTAACGCATGCCGACGAAGAGTTTATCTTGCGTGTGTTAGACCATGAGAATCCAGATATCAGTGGGCAAGCTTTTTCTATCTTGAATTCTAGAAAGTTGGCGGATACTCGTCTTAGCAACGCAGAAGAACAGTTACTGGCTGCGATGAGTGTGGATGGTAAATCGGCTTGGGGTAACCTATACGATAATCTGACTGGCTCATTGAAAGTGAAGCTTGAGTACGCAGATGGTAAGAGTGAAGAGCTTGGGTTTTCTCAAGCGGCAAGCATTCTTTATGGTTCTGAATTCGAGCGTCAAGAAGCCGCGTGGCGAGGCGTACAAGATGCAATGCAAACGCACCAAGAATCATTCGCTGCGATTTTAAATGCGTTAGCAGGGTGGCGTTTAACTGAAAACAAAAAGCGTTCGACGAAGCGTGAAGTTCACTTCCTAGAGCCGAGTTTGCATGGTAGCCGAATCCAAGCTGAAACTTTAAATGCGATGATGACCGTAGCCAAAGACAGTCGAGCTATTGGTCAGAAAGCGGGTTTATTGATGGCGAAAGTACATGGTCTGGATGAGATGAAACCTTGGAATCATCTGGCGGCTATGCCTGCTTTGAGCGGTGAAGCGAAGGTCTACGACTTTGATGAAGCGATTGATGTTATTTGTGAAGCATTTGAAACAGTAAACCCTGAGATGTCGGAGTTTGTCCGTTTGATGGTACAAAATGGTTGGATTGATGCCGCGCCAAATGCTAACAAGCGTCTTGGCGCATACTGCACCAAACTGCCAGCAACGCGAACACCACTTGTGTTTATGACTTGGAGTGGCAGCCGTTCAGACCTGATGACTCTTGCACATGAACTTGGCCATGCGTTCCATAACTGGGTTATTCGTGATTTGCCACTTTGCCAAACTTACTATCCAATGACGTTAGCAGAAACCGCCTCTATTTTTGCAGAAAACATCGTTCGTGATCATTTGATTTCGAAAGCGGAGAGCGTCGATGAAAAGCTAGAGATGTTGTGGGAAGAGTTGTCATCTGCGCTAGCTTTAATGATCAACATTCCGGTCCGCTATGAGTTTGAGAAATCGTTCTATGAACGCCGCCAGGATGGAGAGTTTACCGCAGATGAATTCTGTGAGTTGATGTCTGAAACTTGGAAAGAATGGTATGGCGACGTAATGAGCGAGCCGGATCCGTACTTCTGGGCAAGCAAGTTACATTTTTCTATCGATAGTGTGAGCTTTTATAACTACCCATACCTATTTGGTTTCTTATTCAGCAAGGGTATTTATGCACAGCGAGAAACCAAAGGCGAAGCGTTTTACACCGATTACATCAATTTGCTGCGCGATACTGGCTGCATGATGGCGGAAGATGTTGTCGAAAAGCATCTGTCTATGGATTTAACCCAGCCAACGTTTTGGCAGCAGAGCGTTGAGCTAGTGCGTGACAAAGTCGATGAGTTTGAGCGTTTACTCGCACAGCGCGGCTAAGTTTTTCGCAGTGTTGAGGCATAATCTGCTTTATAGCTACAAAAATTTGATCAAATCATAATGATCTTAATCAGGGCTGTGGTAAAGTTCACAGCCCTAACACTTTGTAATTGTTTAAAAATTAAACGCCTCAATGCTTGATTTGAGTGCCTGGCGCGAAAAGGTATCGGATTTTCGAGGGAAATAGTGATTTCTACTCATAAGTGAGATCGCAGCAACAAAAATCCTTTGTACAATTTATTAACATACCCGCCGTGCTATTAAGGAGTAACGCATGACGAAGTCTCTCTTTCGCCAATCGTTTTTAACTGACACGTTAGATGTTCATATCGATGTTGCACCAGCGGAGCAGGTGCTTTCTAACGGTGTAAAACTTAAACTCTATCAGCGTGGTGTATTAGAAGTAATCCCTGCGAATTATACTCAGGATACGAAGAACATCATCATCTCTTGTGGGGTTCACGGAGATGAAACCGCACCGATGGAGCTGGTGGATTCCATTATTCAAGACATAGAATCTGGGTTCCAGACGGTCGATACCCGTTGTCTGTTCATTATCGCTCACCCAGAATCCACTCTGGCGCACACGCGATTCCTTGAAGAAAACCTCAACCGTCTGTTTGACGAAAAAGAACACAAACAGACAAAAGAGCTTGTCATCGCTGATACGCTTAAGCTGCTTGTTCGAGATTTTTATCAGGATACCGACCCGACAACACGCTGGCACCTTGATTTACACTGCGCGATTAGAGGTTCGAAGCACTATACGTTTGCAGTGAGTCCTAAGACTCGTCATCCTGTGCGAAGCAAGGCATTAATCGATTTCTTGGACAGTGCACACATTGAAGCTGTGCTCTTATCAAACTCACCATCGAGTACGTTTAGCTGGTACAGTGCCGAGAACTTTGGTGCGCAGGCTCTGACGATGGAGCTTGGTCGTGTGGCTCGTATTGGTGAAAATGACCTCGATAAACTGACCGCGTTTGATTTGTCTTTACGTAATTTGATTGCGGAAACGAAGCCAGAACACCTACCAAAACCATGCATTAAATATCGCGTAAGTCGCACAATCGTTCGCCTGAACGAAGACTTTGACTTTATGTTCGACGACAATGTTGAAAACTTCACTTCATTTGTTCACGGCGAAGTGTTTGGTCATGATGGCGACAAACCATTAATGGCGAAGAATGAAAACGAAGCGATTGTCTTCCCGAACCGCCACGTCGCGATAGGTCAACGTGCAGCTCTGATGGTTTGTGAAGTGAAAACCCGTTTTGAAGAGGGTGAGTTGGTTTACGATTAATCCAACATTGCTTTGAGAAGTTAATTGCAATTTACCGAGGCTTAACTGTAAGGTTAAGCCTCGTTTGTTTTTATCGGCCGCTATGGATTTTCAACAACTTATCCTGAACAAGGAACGACGCTGGCAACGTAACCTGATGGTTATGTCGATCGTGCTCGCTGTACTCTCTGCCATCCACTTGATGGTCGGAGAAATTTTCCTTTCTCCTTTTCAATCTTTATCTGCATTTGAACATAAGCTACTGGTGGACTTGCGTTTACCGAGGTTGGTGTCTGCGGCAATTATTGGTGCTGCGTTAGCGGTATCTGGCGCGACGTTACAAGTGTTGCTTGGGAACGTGTTGGCTGAACCCGGCGTACTCGGTATATCTGGTGGTGCAAGCTTAGCAATGGTCTTAATCATGTTCGCGTCACCTGTTCTTCCTACCCCGATTGTTTTTATGTTGGCAGCGATTGCAGGCTCGATGGTGTTCACGTTTGTTTTGGTAGCGATAGCAAGGGCAATGCACCTGACGACGGCTCGATTGCTTTTGGTTGGTGTCGCATTGGGTATTTTATCGAGCGCGATTGTGACGTGGGCATTTTACTTCAGTGATGATCTTAGCCTACGCCAACTGATGTATTGGTTAATGGGCAGTATTGGTGGCGCAAGTTGGTATCAACATACCGTTACCTTGGTGATGCTGCCGGTGCTTATCTGGTTGTGTTGCAAAGGCAAGTCGCTTGATAAATTGATGCTTGGTGAGATTCATGCGACCCAATTGGGAGTCGATGTGCATCAAATGCGTTGGAAACTGATCCTCGCCATTTCTGTCTTGGTGGGGAGTTCAGTCGCTTTGGGTGGCATCATCAGTTTTGTTGGTTTGGTGGTCCCGCACTTGTTGCGTTTGGCTTTTGGTACGGAAAACCGTTATTTATTGCCACTTTCTGCAATATCTGGTGCTGCGTTGCTTGTATTTGCTGACATCGGCGCAAGACTGTTATTGGACTCCGCAGAGTTACCTTTAGGTGTCATGACAACATCGATTGGCGCACCTATTTTCATCTGGATGCTGGTGAAGAGTCATGATGCACGTTAAACATATGTCGGTTGGTAGTCGATTATTGCCTCTTTCTTTTGAATGCAAAGCAGGCGAAATCGTACATGTTGTTGGGCCTAATGGTTCCGGTAAGAGCACTTTATTGGCTGCTATTTCTGGTACGTTAAGCCACCGAGAGGGTATGAGTGGTGAAGTGTACGTTGGCGACAAAAACTTGCTTACTTTACCGTTGTCAGAGCAAGCTCATGTTCGAGGTTATTTGTGTCAGCAATCACGCCCTGCATTTAATGTCGATGTTTTTCAGTATCTCGCCCTATCTCTACCGAGTGGCGCTGAGATTGCGGATATCAAAGTGCGTGATGCCGTCAATATGGTGGTGGAGCTGGTACAGCTGCAAGATAAGCTTCATCGCAGTATTCAAACATTATCCGGCGGTGAGTGGCAACGTGTCCGATTAGCAGGTGTATGTTTGCAGGTGTGGCGTACCATTAATCCTTTTTCGCAGTTTTTAATTTTGGATGAGCCAGCAGCACCGTTAGATATTGCGCAAGAGGGTCTGCTCTATCAATTGATTAACGCTATGGCGGCGCAGGGAATTGGAGTATTGGTTGCTAATCACGATCTCAACCGCACATTAAAGCACGCAGATAAAGTATTGCTGCTTAACAACGGTGTGCTGCACTCATCAGGAAATGCCGATACTGTGCTAACGGAAGAAGCCCTCGGGGAAGTATTCAATACTCAAGTCAAAAAGGTCATCGTAGATGAGCAACCTTATTTAATCTTTGATTAGTATTTAAGAGACAATAAAACGACCTACTTGAGGTCGTTTTTTTAATCGAGATAGCCAAACTCAACGCTTACTGAGTTAGCGGTTTTAGATCTGCTGGGCGGTAGTAAACTGATTTGAGTACTTTGCCTTTACGAATGGTTTTACCTTCCGATACGAAATCTTCGGCGCATTTTGCGATGATGTATTCACCTTTCTGTACCGCCATCAACTTGATGCCTTGTTCCGCGTAGAATGCCTCTGTTTCTGAGTACTCTTGCTCGTTACGGCATACTTTGCTCATGTTGCTTGAATGTACTTCATCCCAGCAAGGAATAAATTCGATACCACGGTTTACCGCAACGTTTAATAGAAGATCAATTAAGTAGCTGATCGCCAGGTTGTCTTCTACTTTGCTGTGGCCAAGATGAACGAGACGGCCCATTAATACATACACGCTGTCTACGATGGCATCTGCTTGCTCAGTTTTACAATCTGCTTCTGCTAGCTCTGTTAGCTCTTCGATCGCCAAAGAGGTGTGTAGTGTGTCTGCTTGCGCATCAAGGCTTGCAGCGTCTGCGACTGGTAAGTCGAACGTACTACGGAACTCGGTGATATCACGGTATAAGTGATCAAAAATCTCTTGGGTTAGCTTTGACAGTTGCATTCTAATTTCCATTGAATCGATTGAAGCAGCAATGATATCAAACCGCACTTTGAACCCCAAGGGCATTGCATCTAACTGGTGATAAATCTGCCTTTGGGGAATGGTGGTGCTTAACGAAATAGGTAAGGGAACAGCTTTTTACGTTCTTCCTCTGAAAGGGCGGAAACACGAGCGATGTTTGAATCGGGAATGGATTCAGGATCAGGATAGTGTTTTAGTACTTTTTCCATACTCTCTTCGCGAATCAAATGGAAGATCGGGTAAGGAGAACGATTGGTCAGGTTTTCGTCGTCTTCAGGCCTTGCGCCGCCAAAACAGTAATCAGGATGGAAAGTCGCCACTTGGAAAATGCCTTCCCAGTTTTGTTGCTTAATTAATCCTTCAACCCAATCGATACAAAAGTTGTAGTCCCAGAAATCTTGTAGCATGTTGGGAACCACAACCAACGTGGTCTCAAGTTGTTCGGGTTCTGTGTTACTCAGCTCAATCAGCTGCAATAAAATATCTTCAAGAAGCGCTTCTTCTTGAGTCGCTTCACTAACAAAGATTTTGATTTGTTTATTACGTTGCGGTTTGGCAGCAAACGGACAAAGGTTGAGTCCGATTACCACATCGTTGAGCCATTGATCGACCTGTTGAGTGATCGCTTCGATATCTGTGTTTTGTGTTGAACGCGTTGACATACGACTTTCTGGTTTTTATTAAAGTAGCGCAAGCATAGCAGAGTTGGTTATCCAAGTAACCAGAGAGGTATTACGCAAATGAGCGCAACTTAGCTACTCTTTAAACTCGCAGCGTCAGGTGTTTGGTCAGTATGCTTTCTTTCGGCAATGTGTTTCAAATACGCAATCGCAGCAAACATCGCTAGGTAGACTGCGCTTCCCCCCATAAGAACACTCGACCAACCACCATGCTGCCAACAATAAAGAAGTAAGAATCCTCCTAAGCTACCGCCTACGTAGTAGTGTACTAAGTAGAGCGCTGTCGCGGTGGCTTTGGCGCGAGTGGCGTTCTGACCGACCCAACCGTAGGCGAGGGTATGAGTAAAGAAGGCACCAAAACTTATCAGCAACAACCCAAATAGCATTGCAGTCAAGCTTTCAACCGCCGCAATCCACATCCCCGTCATGCTCACTATCGCGCCCAAGAACATACCGAGGATTGAGGAATAACGTTTACTCCAGTGGCCTGCGCAACGAGAGGAGAAAGTCCCTCCCAAGTAACAAATAAAGATCAGTGAGGCCAACCCGACGGGCACATTGTGAGGTTCACTCACCAGACGGAAACCCATTACGGAATAAAGGTTGACGAACAAAGCAAAGTTGAGTCCTCCTATCAGCATCGCGAACCACACGCGTTGGTTTTTAAAATGACCAATAAGCGCACGATTTTGATGGCGCAAGCTGCTTGATGACGGGGTGAAGTTGCGCTGTCTTGGCAATAAATAGTGAACGCCAATGACACCAAGAAGAGTGAACACCATCATAACTTCAATGGCGACATCAACACTGAAATTGTCCGCCAATAAGCCGCCGCTAATACGCCCTGCAATACCGCCTAATGAGTTAGCCGCAATGTACGTTCCAATTGCCATCGAGAAAGCGTGCTTGTCGAGCTCTTCTGCCATGTAAGCCACGGCGACCGCAGCAAAAGCGGCGAGCGCGACACCGATCAATGCTCGACATACCACCAAAAACAGGAATGAGTCACCAAACAGCATCAAAGCGGAAAGGGTAGGAATCGAAAACAGACCGGCCATCATGACTGGCTTTCGTCCCACTGACTCTGACAACACAGCCATTGGAACGAGGCTAAAAGAGAGAGCAAGTGTTGAGGCCGCAAATAACCAGTTCACTTGCGTTTCTGAGATCGTGAAAATTTGGGCAAAAGTGGGCAGCATTGGCTGTAGTAGGTATAAATTTGAAAAAACCAAGAAGGAACCAAGCGCTAGCGAGAGCGTAATGCGTTTGTATTCCGGTGTGCCAAAACTGACCATGAATCCTGCCTAATGTGAGCAAATGGAGAGACTGTGATCAATCTATCAGTTCATTGTAAATTAAAAAAATATATTAAAAATATGGACACCATATACTTTTGATCTAATGGAATCGAAACAACTTAAACATTTTCTGGCGGTCGCTGAACACGGAAACATTACCCATGCGGCGAAAGCCCTGCATATTGCCCAGCCCGCATTAAGCATTTCTATCAAAAAGTTTGAGCAGTCTTTGGGCGTTACCCTATTTCGCCGTGATGATAAAAAAATCAGCTTAACGAAAGAGGGCGAAACGCTACTTGTACATGCTAAGCGGGTGATTCAACAGTTGCACGACGCGCAGCTCGCGATTGATGAGTTGAAAGGTTTAGCGAAAGGCGAAGTAAGGCTCGGGACGCCATCAATGATGGGCAGTTATTTCTTTCCACGAATTGTGATGGCGTTTAAAAGCCAGTTCCCGGAGTTAAAATTGACCTTGGTCGAAGCTGGGACTCAATCGATTCGTCGTATGCTGCTTAATGGTCAACTCGATATCGGTGTGATCAGTTGTGATAATGTGCCTGATGACCTAGAAACTGACCATTTATTTACTAGCCAAATGGTCGCCGTTGTTTCACCTGAGCATGAGTTAGCCCAGCGAGAATCTCTTACTTTTGATGAGTTCTTTGAACACGATTTGGTTATGTTTCAGCATGGCTATTTTCACCGTGAATTTTTGGATCAGGTGAGTGAGGAGCATGGGTTTACCATGAAGTCATCATTCGAGACCAACTTACTGCCTTTGATTTTGAGTATTGTGAAACAAGAGTTTGCGATTACCGCGTTACTGGAATTGGTGACCCAACATGAGTCAGGCGTTGTTGGCGTGCCGTTTGAACCACCAGTGACGCTGGATCTGGCACTTGCTTGGCGCAAGCAAGGGTATTTATCAATAGCAGATCGAACGTTTATCGACTTTATCAAGCGCTACGTTTAAACGCAGCGCAGATTCATCGTTCGAGCACTAGTCGCCTTTGTACATCTTCTCGAAGTTCTTTGGGTTCCAGCCAATCATTACTCGATCACCAATTTTTAAAACTGGCACTGAACGAGCACCAAGCGCATCAAGTTCTTTGCGACCGCGTTGCATCTTAGCATTGCACAAACGATAGTTAATATTTTTCGAATCCAGATAACGTTGAGCATCTTTGCAGTGAGGGCATTTGTCTTTGACGTAAAGAACGACACGTTTCATTGAATTTCTCTCCATTATCATTGGGAGGCGAAGTTTAACGGCCTTTCACCATAAATGAAAGGCGAAAGCTAAGGTGAAACTGTCCTTTATCTCAGGTATATTGAGCGCCTTTATTTTGTCATAACAGACGTTAATTCTATGCATCCGTCACTTCGATACATTCAAGGTTACCCACAAAACATCGTAGAGCAGGTGAGCTCATTGATAGCGAGTGGCAAGTTTGTTCCTTGGTTCGAAAAGCGTTATCCCGATAGGCACCAAATCAAAAGCGAAAGGGCGCTCTATGAGTACGCCATGGCAATCAAAAACCGCTACATGAAGAAAGCTGCGCCAATCAGTAAAGTTGTCTACGATAAGAAAATTCACGCGGTAAACAATGCGCTTGGTTTGCACAGTGTTATCAGTAGAAACCATGGCGGTAAGCTGAAGTCGAAAAACGAGATTCGCATTGCCAATGTATTTAAGGATGCGCCCGAGCCACTATTAAGAATGCTGGTGGTACATGAGTTGGCGCATACTCGTGAGAAAAACCACGACAAGGCGTTCTATCAGCTATGTTGCTACATGGAGCCTGAGTATCACCAACTCGAATTTGATGCTCGTTTGTTTATGATTTACCTCGATTTAAAAGCGAATTTGAATGAAGAACAATAATCACAACGCGAAGCAAGCAAAGCCAAAGGCTTCAAAGGCGGCTCAGAATACAGACGCGAATAAAGCCAAGCCGAAGCGTGTTAAAGACAAAGTTGCGCGCAAATCTCCGCAGCCTGCAGGAAAGAGCGAAGTCGAGTTCATAAAAATAGCGAAGAATGGTTTGCATGAGCGTAATGTTCATCGAGGTCGTTACGATTTTAAAAAACTCGTGGAAAGTGAACCACAGTTAAAGCCATTCGTTATCAAAAATCCGAAAGGGGAAGACTCCATAAACTTCTCTGATCCTAACGCTGTTAAAATGCTCAATAAAGCATTGCTTGCTGCGTATTATGGTATCGAGTTCTGGGACATTCCCGACACCTACCTTTGCCCACCGATTCCGGGCCGCGCTGATTACATTCACCGAGTGGCAGAGCTACTTGATGGTGAAGTAAAAGGTCAGTACACGCACCAAAAAGTGAAAGCGTTGGACATTGGCGTGGGAGCAAACTGTATTTATCCGATTGTTGGTGTAACAAAATACGGTTGGCACTATACGGGCAGCGATGTCGATCCAAAATCCATCCAATCGGCTCAAACGATCGTAGAGCACAATCGTGTTTTGACGGGAAAAATTGCACTAATACAGCAACACAATGATGCCAATATTTATCGAGGTATCATTCAACCGAATGATCGTTATGATGTGACGACATGTAATCCGCCATTCCACCGTTCGGCGGAAGATGCCGCTATGGGCAGCCAGCGTAAAATCGATAATCTAAAAGCAAACCAGCGTAAGAAAGGGCTAAAACCTCAAACCGCACCAGTAAAGACAAGTAAGCCTGCGTTGAATTTTGGCGGTCAAAACGCTGAATTGTGGTGTGAAGGCGGAGAAGCGGCGTTTATCCGAAAAATGGCGAATGAAAGCCAAGCTTTTGCCGCGCAGGTCTTGTGGTTTACAACACTCATATCCAAAAAAGACAACGTTCGCCCGATGCGCAAGCAGCTTGAAAAATTGGGTGTGAAAGCCATTCGTGTGGTTGAAATGAGCCAAGGACAGAAAGTGAGCCGCTTTGTAGCTTGGTCATACATGGATAAGCAACAGCGCAAAGCATGGATTGAACTAAAGTAACGTTGACCGTTTCACACTGAACAATAAAGTAGGAAGCCCGCTGATATCAGCGGGCTTCTCTTTTTGGGAGATCTAAAACTTAATGATGGGCTCACAATCTAGTGAACTGAGAGTGACAAAGGTATCTGTTTTGGCGTAATACAAGCCACAGGTTTCACCTCTTATCTGCAACGTATATTGGTCTGGAAGATCCGTATAGCTGCCATCCAACAGTTGATTGTTATTCCCTTTTACTCGTCCTTTTTCAATCAACAAATGCGGTGAAGATTCAAATACGTTATTTGCGATTCTAGGTGCTGGTGTCCCTTGGATTTCTGCGATCGCATTTTGAATCTCTATGACTGTTTCCGGAGAGTTCTTTTTACTCAATGCTTCAACGGGTTCTTGTGACATAGCTTGACATCCTATCAAAGAAATCGAAGTGCCTAAGAAAAGCGCAACCCGAATCAGCATTCGTAAAAAGTTAGTTGATCTCAACATGAATTGCCTCTGTTCGTAGCGGAGAGCGAAGATCGCTTAACTCCGGAGATGAAATGTTACGCGGCATGGCGTTGAAACTTGAAGAGGAGACTGGCGGACAGGTTCCTGTTTCCATGTAGTTTAGTGCCGCAGAAAGCATACCTTCAGACGGATCGCCTAATGGTTTTGTTAGGTCATCATTGACCCAGCAACCTTCCACTCTATTGTTTAAGCCTAGCTCGGTATTGATTTGGCTCTTTGGAGTAGGAATAAAACCATCAGAGAAATCGCCAAATTTTTTCTCGTTCGCTGACTTGAACTGAATAGTGTAGTACATAGTGCCGCAGTTTTGTTCTGCTGAGAACCCATACGGTTTACCTGTGGTTGTTGAGCCTATTTGGATAACCTCAACATCAATGCCGCGCAAAGCGTTGATCAACAGTTCACTTGAGGAAGCCGTGCCTCCTGAAGTCAGCACATATACGCGCTTTTTGTTCAGTGTCGGCAGCACTTGGTCCGAATACTTTTGTGCTGCCCAGTCTATTGCTAGATTCGTAAAGCGATAGATGTTATCCCCATCTTTAATGGTACGCATCACTTTGTCGTTGTGAATCAACTCACTGAAGACTCGGTTCTGACCAGCACCGCTTAGCATGTAGCCTACTTGCGAGGACTGAAGGACTAAGCCACCGCCGTTGTAACGTAAATCAACGACGATCTCGTCAACATTCTCTGCCGAGAGCGTACTGAACGCCTCAATAAGTGGGGCTTGAGCGCTTGGTTCAAATGAGTTGTATTGTAGATAGCCGATCTGCATACCATTGTGTGCGATCACTTTGGCATTTTTAACTGGAGAAGTCATGACATCAGAGGCGGTAAGCGTCACGGTTTTCTTTAGGCCGTCAACACTCTCAAATGTGAAGGTGTAATCTTGATTGATGTCAGGGTTAAACAGCGTTCTATTAATAAAATCAATGTCGGACTGACTACCGGTGTTAACCACATCAATATTATTGATTTTTAGAAGCTTATCACCACGAGCAATGCCGCTTCTATCCGCTGGAGAGGCTTCTTCAGTATAGGAGATACGAACGTCTCTAGGTTGTACGCCGCGTAGGAATGCCCAGTTAAAACCAAACCCAGCGACTAAACCAGATTGCGATGACTTCATATCATCTTCATAAGGGACGGTAAAGTGGAAGCGATCTTTCGGTTTACCAGTCGTGGTAGTAGCAGAGGTGACCAATGTGTTGAAGTAATCCGTCACGGTTTTGTAGTTTGCTGGATTATTATCAGGAACTTCGTCATACCAAAGGTAAGTTTCGTTAGTAAAAGCTCTTAAAAAGAGTTTTTCGTGTAAAGCAGAACCTAATTCATCTGGATAGGCGGCATAATTGTTATATGGGTCTCGACCCACTCGTGGGGTTTCACATTGGTTGACAAACGAGCTTGATGGTTGGCTAAAATCACCGGCTTTCCATGTTGGTCCGGTTGCGCTGCTAGTTGACGGAGTAGATGAACCATCACCGCCGCCACCGCCACAACCTTGTAATAATGCGAGAGTGACTGCCGTTGCTAAAGAATACTTAAATTTCACTTTTCTATGTCCTTATAAATAATAGAATTATAATTATCTGTTTTGCTTTTTTATTAGCTAGATGAATGTATTAATTTAATTTGTTCGTCTGCAAATTTATAGTTAAATAGTGTGAGGTAAATAACGTAAAAAAGTTGTCTTTTATACTTAAGCTAAATTAGTCATTACTTAAGTTTTCTGTCTATTTCAAAATAGCTAACAAGACCATTAGTAAGTGTGAAATTAAGACAAGCTCTTAGTTGACGACGCGATGCTCGCTAAATAAAAAATCAGAATTAGATTCAGGAAACGCTTTGAATCAATAGTTTGGTAGGGATATATGATGTTATCTGGGATTTGTTTGATTTATTTATCTGATGCTTTAACTTAATTTAGTGAGTTGAGCGACGTGCTTTAATAAGCTTCCGTCAATGTTGGGTAAATCATCAGCGAAAAATATCTGAGCGCCGGGAGTGCAGCGCATTAATATATTTGTTAGTTCACCTTCATTGTTGGAAGTGTTAACTGCGTTAAGTTTCGCTAATTTATTACAAAGCTCGTCCTCTATTTGCACTTTTTGCTCTTCGGTGAGCCTAATACGACCGACACACACACCTGGGTTGATGTTATGAGAAAGCGACTCTTGTTGAAATCGCTCTTTGAATAAGGTGTCCAATGCGGTACCTTCTTCCATAATAAATCGACGACCAGAACGGTAAAACAAGCCGTCTCCGAAGTTTTCGACATATCCTAGAATTTCCGCGATACGTAAATAGAATCGTAAGCTTGTATCAGAAAGTTCGTAAGTTTGGGCTATCTCTTGCGGTTTAATATCACGAGAAGTCAGCATATAAATAAAATCAAGTAAATAAGGATGCTCAACGAAAAGGGCGCTCTCTTCATCTGTTAGCATTTGCTCGTTTTGGTGCTGAAGCTCGTTGGCTAAGGTTGCGAGTTCGATGAGATCGGTATTCAGGTAGTTCAGATAAATAAGTACTTTATCCAAACCTAAAGCAGGATTATGTAGGTGGCGTTTAATACTAGATAAAGGGATGCCACTTTTCTCTGACAAGGAATTATAGCAAAGCCCTTCTTCTTTAATCTTTTGTCGTAGCGCTGCAAGTAAAAACTTTGGTCCAACATTCATCCTTGAATATCACCTTATTCGTTATTCCGTTTACTGGCTGATATTTTGCCTTTCAAGCAGCAGGTTTCGAATCGCTGTGCCTGCTTCTAGAATGTGTTTTTTCAGCAGGTACTTGGCGCCTTCTATATCGCGATTTTGGCACATTTCAAACAAGCTTAAGTGCTCTTCTTCTGCCTTTTTAATGCCTGTTGTGAACAATAGCTGCATACGTATGTATCGGTCACACTTTGTGTTCAAGTTGTAAATGACGTCCATAGTTTCAGGCATGTTGGCTGGCGCATATAGGGCTTTGTGGAACTCGTAGTTGTAGTTGCTCCATTCTTCTACTTCGTCGCCACTGTTCACTACTGACTCGAAACGTTCGCGAACTTCTCGCGCGCGTTCTAGGTCAGCGTCCGTCATGTTCTGAATCGCACGCTCTAAAATGTGGCACTCCACGACAGCGCGCAGTTCAAATAGCTCATTGATTTTCTCTGGAGATAGCTCGGTGACCGTCGCACCTTTGTGAGGTTCAAAGCTAACGAGTCCTTGTGCTTCCAATTGAACTAACGCTTCACGCACAGGAATTCGGCTAACATTAAACTCTTTTGCTAACGCATCTTGACGTAAAGGTTGACCAGTTTTTAACTCGCCCTTCAAGATCTGAGTTCGAATTGCTTCCTCAACGAGCTGAGTGCGCGTTTTAAAAACAGGTTTCTGTGACATTGAAGTCTCCCGTGAAATTAATATTGTATCCAATCCATTTTACTTTAGTAGTTTATTGTTTTTCTGGCACAAACCAACTAGGAAAGAAGGTTTTGAGAAGTAGAGTGAAATAAAAGGCATCAGTTGATGCCTTTTTGAGCCATTTGGTGAGCTTATTGGGACACTCTGCCATCTATGGCGCGTTGAATACCCAGTGGGTTCGACGCTTTTAATGAATCCGGCAATAAAGATTCTGGCAAAGCTTGATAAGCGACCGGACGCAACCAACGATGAATAGCCTCCGCACCGACAGATGTTGAGGCAGAATTGGTTGAAGCAGGATATGGTCCACCATGAACCATAGCGTAACCAACCTCGACGCCAGTTGGCCAACCGTTGAATACAAGGCGTCCGGCGATTTCTTCCAAACTTGGAAGCAGTTGCTTGGCTTGTTCTTCGTCTTCAGCGGTAGCGTGAAGGGTTGCGGTGAGCGAGCCAGTCAGTGAATCACTCAGTTTCAACATGTTATCGAAATCTTCACAGATTACGATTAACGATTGAGGACCAAATATTTCTTCCTCCCATTGTGGGTTTTTACGCCAGTTTTTACTGTCCGTCACGAACAGTACTGGTGCGACATTGGTCACTTCTGCTTGTTCAGAGCGAGTTACATTAATGCCCGTTTCGGAAGCTCGCTTGTTAACTTCTGATTCATACGTTTCTCGGATTCCTTGCGTTAGCAAAGTGGCCGTTGATTGTTGTCGAATTAACCCTTGAGCAGTTTCGATAAAGGCTTGCGTTTCTGGGCTATTCAAGACAAGTACAACGCCTGGTTTTGTACAAAATTGTCCACAGCCCAAAGTCATAGAAGCCACAAACTCTTCAGCCAATGATGCGTTTGCTCGTATGGCTGAAGGGAGAATAAATGTTGGGTTAATCGCCCCTAGTTCGCCATAGAAGGGGATTGGCTCTGGTCTTTGCTGAGCTAGGTTAAACAGCGCACGGCCACCACCGACTGAGCCTGTAAAACCAACCCCTTTAATTTTTGGATGGGTAACGAGTGCTTGGCCAAGTGCGCGTTTGTTGCCTTGCAATAGCGTGAAGATGGCTTGCGGTAAGCACTCTTTCTCCAGTGCAGCCTCAATACACTCAGCAACAAGTTGACTGGTGCCAGGGTGGGCGGTATGGCCTTTTACAATCACAGGACAGCCAGCTGCCAGTGCCGAAGCCGTATCACCACCTGCAGTAGAAAATGCGAGCGGAAAATTAGACGCACCAAACACGGCGACAGGGCCAATTGCGATTTGCTGACGACGAATATCTGGTTTCGGCAGTGGTTGACGGTCTGGGTTTGGCGTATCGAAAATTGCTTGATGGTGATTACCCGAGCTCACAACCTCGGCAAATAGTCGTAATTGGTTGGCGGTACGTCCTATTTCACCGCTTAAACGTGCTTCGGGAAGGGCAGTTTCTAAATGAGCACGAGCAACGATTTCTTCACTCTTCACTTCCAATTCAGAGGCGATAGAGCAAAGTAAGCTCGCTCGCTTTGCATTGCTTAGTTGGCGAAACTCACGCGCAACGTTTTGGGCGGCTGAGGCGGCTTGATTAACTTCTTGCTCTCCATGTACCGGAAACGCTGTGGGTAGAGGCTCACCAGTAAAGGCGTTGACTGCGTAAAAAGTGGTTGGTTCTTGTGGGTTCATCATTCTTCCTTACTATCCTTATTACTTCACTTCAAATCCGTACGCATATGGGTCTTCATCGTCTACCCATATCGTGTTGTGACCGTATACTTGTGCCCATCCTTCAATACTTGGCAAAATAGCGGCTTTGCCATTCACTTCGGTAATGCCTTCTATACGTCCTTGAAATAGGCTGCCGATGATACTTTCGTGAACAAAGTCTTCTCCTTGATTGAGTTTGCCTCTTGCATGCCATTGCGCCATGCGCGCACTAGTGCCCGTACCACATGGCGAGCGATCCAACGCTTTGTCGCCGTAAAACACAGCATTTCGAGCGGTGGCGTTTTCTTGAGTGGGCTCTCCGGTCCATAGCACGTGAGAAACACCGCACACTGTTGGATCTTCTGGATGTACGCACTCAACCGCTCGAGATACCGCTTCGCGAACTTTTGGAGAAAGCATCAAAATTTCATCTGGAGAGTAGTGTTCAAGTCCGGCGTAGTTATCTTGAGGGTCGACGATTACGTAATAGTTTCCGCCATAAGCAACATCGACGGTGAGCTCACCTAAGCCCTCTATGTCCACGGTTACGTCTTGGTGGGCAAGGTAAGCTGGTACGTTAAATATCTTTACCGACGTGACCTTGTCACCTTTTGTTTGGTAGTGCACTTCGATTTGTCCTGCTGGGACATCAAGTATCAAACGACCTTCTTTTTTGGGAGTGATAAGGCGATTCTCGATAGCGGTGGTGACGGTTCCAATGGTGCCGTGGCCACACATTGGTAAGCAGCCACTGGTTTCAATAAACAGAATTGAAGCGTCTGCGTTATCGCTGCAAGGAGGCAAGACAACGGACCCCGACATCATTGAGTGGCCGCGAGGCTCAAACATGAGTGCCTGACGAATCCAATCATAATGCTCCAGAAAGTATTGGCGCTTTTCGCTCATGGTATTGCCTTCGAGTGGAGGCACACCACCTGCTACCAGCCTAACTGGGTTGCCGCAGGTGTGGGCATCAATACAGAAAAAAGTTCCTTGTCTCATTCTTCGCTCCTTGCTGAAAAAATGGTTGAATTAAACAATAGTGATGTTAACGTAATGTAAAATATATTGTATACAATCTACGTTTTCAAGTGTGACTCGGAGCATATTTATGTTGGTCAAGGATGAAACCAAAAAGGAAAGGATCGCCGTGATAGGTGCGGGGATTATCGGCTTATCAATTGGATTGAAGTTGCAGCAGCAAGGTTATCAAGTCACGATTTTTGATCCCAATGGCGTGGGGAATGGATGCTCTAAGGGAAATGCAGGTCATATCGCGACTGAGCAAATCTTCCCTCTTGCAACGCCAGCGCTGCTTCCACAATTACCTAAAATGCTGCTAGATCCCAAAAGTCCGGTTTCGATCCGTTGGCAAGATATTCCAAGCACTATCGGGTGGATGATTCGTTTTCTATTACAAACAAAGCCATCAGCCGCGGAGCAGGCAAAAAACGCGATTAAAACTCTTAACGAGCGGTCAGTGGCAAGTTGGCGTGGCGTGCTTGATTCAATCGGAAAAGCGCATCTAATAAAAATGAATGGTTCATTGCTCACTTTTGAAAACGAGAAACTGTTTAAAGACTACCAAAGTACGCTTAACTCACTGGCTAAAAACGGTGTGGCGTATCAAGTTTGGACGCAAGAGGCGATTCGAAAGCGGATACCTGATCTCAGCCATAAGGTTCGTGTCGGAGTCTTTTTTCCCGATACAGGACATACGCTAGACCCTTATCAGATCTGTGTTGAGCTAAGTGAAGCTTTTGAAGCTCTTGGCGGTAAGATTTTACAAAAAGGTGTATCTGCGTTGGAGAAAAATGGTGATGTGTTGGTTGAGTCTCAAACACATTCATTTGACCGAATCATTGTTGCCGCTGGTGTACATTCTAAGCTTTTGATACGGCAACTAACCGGAGTCAAAGTGCCTATTCAAGCCGAGCGAGGTTATCACCTAATGGTGGACGACAAGCATGATGTACTGCCATTTCCTATTAGCTCTGCCGATAGAAAATTCATCATGACTCCGATGTCTGGTGGGCTACGCTTGGCAGGCACTGTTGAGTATGCCGATGTAGAGTCACCACCCAATATGAAACGTTCAAAAATGCTTTTTAAGTTAGGTGATGAGATGTTTGAATCGGGGTTACATCCACTCAAGCAAGGAGAAAAGTGGATGGGTAATCGGCCTTCAACAGTCGACTCGTTACCGGTTATTGATAGCATTTGGGATGGAAATGTATTACTGGCATTTGGCCACCAACACCTTGGATTAACTCAAGCGGCGATTACGGCAGATCTCCTTTTAGAGCTTATCGAAGGAAAGCCGACATCGATTGATCTTTCACCTTTTTCACTACAACGATTCGCCTGAAAATTTAATATTAAATATTGTATAAAATATATCAAATGCTAATGTTAACTTAATTTTAACAAAGATGGTGTCCAACAGCCGTATTCGGATGCCTCCAGAAAACAACCAAAAGGAGTAAAACATGTCACGAATGACCAAAGCACCATTGGCGCTGTTGATTTCAGGAATGCTGTTGGGGACCTCTGCTTATGCTGAAGACAAATTGACGGTCGTATCTTGGGGTGGTGCATTCACCAAGAGCCAAGTGGAGGCATATCACAAGCCTTTCATTAAAAAAACAGGTGTCGAGATCGTATCCGAGGATTTCAGCGGCGGATTAGCCGAAATTAAAGCGCAGGTGGAAGCGAACAACGTGCGCTGGGATTTGGTTTCTCTCGACAAGCCAGACATTGTTCGTGGTTGCACCGAAGGGTTACTAGAACCAGTGAGCCCAAGTATTTTGCCTCCGGGCGCAGATGGAACACCAGCACAAGAGGATTTCATTGATGGTGCGATTCACGAATGCGCAATCAATACCATCGTTGTGTCCACAGTATTAGCGGTGAACGAAGACGCATTTAAAGGTAAGGCTTTGCCTAGCAAGTTGACCGATCTCTTTGACCTAAAAACTTTTCCAGGTCGACGTGCATTGCAAAAACAACCTCAGGGTAATCTTGAGTGGGCACTATTGGCTGATGGTGTAAAACCAGAAGAGGTCTACAGCCTGCTCGAAACCGAAGCCGGGCGTGAGCGTGCGTTTGCTAAGTTGGATACGATCAAATCAGAAGTGCTGTGGTGGACAACAGGAGCCCAGCCACCTCAAATGCTTGCAGACAAAGAAGTGGTGATCGCCTCGGCGTTTAACGGCCGAATTCACAATGCCCGTAAAGATGAAGGTCAACCATTTCGGATTATATGGGACCGTCAAATGGGTTACATGAATGGATGGGCGATACCTAAAGGGAGTGAGAACACAAAGCTTGCATTGGACTTCATTGCTTTTTCTTCAGGAACAAAACCATTAGCTGATCAAGCTAAGTACGTTGCCTATGGGCCTACGCGTAAGTCGTCTTCGGCGGAGGTGAACCCAGACATTTTAGCGAACCTTCCTACCGCACCTCAAAACTTCCAAACCGCCTTCCTGATTAACGATGAATGGTGGTCAGACTACGCAGATGAACTAAATGAAGAGTTTAATACCTGGCTGCTTAACTAGGCGTTAATTTGTGTATGGGGCCAAGTTTTCATCCATAAGTGAGGTTCCGTACTTTTCCTCAACTGTATTTATGTTTTCGGAGAAATGATGAAAGTCATCGAAGCACAGCAAGTCGCGCAATGTTTAACAATGGAGTCTCTTATTGAAACGATGCGTGAAATGTACTCGCGGCCAGCAACAATACCTCAACGCCGAGTCATGCCCTTAGAAGAGGGAGAATACGAGGCGTTTGCGCTACTTCCAGCTTGGAACCAGGAGTTGATTGCGGTGAAAGCCTTTACGTATTTCCCGCATAATCCCGAGCAAGGCAAAGATACGCTTGCATCTAAGCTGCTTGTTTTCAGACGAAACGATGGTGAGCCGCTCGCACTCGTGGACGGTAAAGTTTTAACGTTTTGGCGCACCGCCGCAGCTTCTGCGTTGGCAGCGGACTATTTAGCGCGTCCCGATGCTGATCGTCTGTTGATCTTCGGAACGGGCAATCTTGCGCCTTATTTTGCGTGGGCATACGCTGCGGTTCGCCCACTTAAGCTGGTTTATATTTGGGGGCGTAACTCAGACAAAGCCGAGGCGACGGTAGATGCCATTGTGTCATCTTCAGAGTATCAGTCGCTTCCTGATGAGCGTCGGTTCCGTGTTTCAGTCGTAGAAAATGTGGACCACGTTATCAAACACGTTGACATCATCAGCTGTATTACCGCATCAGCAGAGCCTTTGTTTAATGGCGCAGACGTGCAGCCGGGCACCCATATTGATTTGGTCGGTAATCATGACTTGGATAAGCGTGAATGCGACTCCGAAGCAGTGCAACGAGCACAGGTGTATGTTGATAGCCGTATTAATGTATTAGCCGAAGCGGGCGATCTTCTCATTCCAATTCAAGAGGGCGTGTTCACGTCAGACGATATCAAAGGGGAATTACCGCAGCTTTGCGCCCAACAAATCTCAGGACGTCAAAACGATGAGGTCATTACTTTATACAAATCAGTTGGCAGTGCTTTGGCTGATTTGGCCGCTGTAAAGGCGGTGTTGTTAGAAAATGGCATAGATAGCCATGTCTGAGCATTTTCGCTCGTTCATTTAAATTGCATATAATATACATATAAGGAAAGTAGTTCATGAAAATTGATTGGAAAGGTGTTTATCCGGCGGTCAGTACGCAATTTCGTCAAGATCAGTCAATTGACTTAGACGCAACGCAAACCGTTATAGACAACCAGATTAAAGATGGTGTGAATGGCATTATCTGCTTGGGTACTGTCGGTGAGAACTGCGCGTTGTACCCGGAGGAGAAACGCCAGGTTTTGCAAGCGGCAAAAGAAGTCGTAAATGGCCGTGTGCCTTTGATTGCTGGTACAGCAGAGTCTATTACCACAGCAGCTGTTGATTACATGCAGGATGCGTACAAAATTGGTATCGATGGTTGTATGGTGATGCCTGCCATGGTTTACCGCACGTCTGAGAGCGAAACGTTCGAATATTACCGCACGCTAGCAGAAGCAACGCCAGAAATGCCAATCATGATTTACAACAACCCGGTTGCTTATGGTGTCGATGTAAACCTCGATATCATGGCGAAACTGGCTGAGTTTGAAAGTATTGTAGCTATCAAAGAGTCGACCACTGATACTCGTCGTATCACCGAGCTTTACAATAAATTTGATGACCGCTTTACCGTGTTCAGTGGTGTTGATGACATCGCTCTTGAATCATTGATGCTAGGTGCGACCGGCTGGATTTCTGGTTTAACCAACGCATTCCCAGAAGAGTCCGTTGCGATTTATAAACTGGCAAGCCAAGGTCGTTATGCTGAAGCGTTAGAGATCTACCGTTGGTTCTTACCCCTACTGCGTTTAGACACCATTCCTACGCTGGTTCAGTGCATAAAATTGGCCGAGCAAGTCTGCGGACGTGGCTCTGAACAAGTTCGTGCGCCACGCCAACTCTTACAAGGTGAAGAGCGTCAACAAGTCATTCAAATGGTTGAACATGCGTTAGAAACCCGCTTAGACCTATCCAAATACAATCTGTAATTGTGCTGTTTAGTAGAGCGTTAACTGACGCTCTACTCATTCGTAATATTCAAAAAATGAGAAGAGGGAAGTCATGAGCACGGAAAACAAGGACTATGTCAGCTTTCAACACGTTAAGAAAACCTACGATGGCACGAATTTGGTGGTGAAAGACTTCAACTTAGATATTGCTCCTGGAGAGTTCGTTACTATGTTGGGGCCGTCAGGATCGGGCAAGACCACTTGCTTGATGATGCTAGCAGGCTTTGAAACTGCGACCGGTGGAAACATTTATATCGATGGCGTTCCTGTCAATCATCTCGCGCCGCACAAGCGTGATATTGGTATGGTGTTTCAAAACTATGCGTTGTTTCCACATATGACCATTGCTGAGAATCTTGCGTTTCCTTTAAAAGTGCGAAAACTCGACAGTGACACGATTCAAAGCAAAGTTCAGAGTGCATTAGAAATGGTCGAGCTTGAGCATGTTGCGACTCGATACCCAAAGCAGTTATCAGGTGGTCAACAACAGCGCGTCGCGTTAGCGCGAGCATTAGTGTTTGAGCCTAAACTCGTGTTGATGGATGAACCACTAGGCGCGTTAGATAAGCAGCTGCGCGAGCAAATGCAGATGGAAATTAAACATTTGCATGAAAAGCTTGGCATTACCATTTTGTATGTGACGCACGATCAAGACGAAGCTCTCACTATGTCCGACCGTATTGCGGTTTTTAATCACGGCGAAGTGCAACAACTCGCGACACCAACCGAGCTTTATGAATCTCCGAGTAATACGTTTGTTGCGCAGTTTATTGGAGAAAACAACCAACTCTTAGGTTTAGTCAAAGAGTGGAACGGAAAGTATTGCCAAGTGCTCGTTGGGAAAGAGTTATTTACTGCGAAACCTGTCAGAGTCTCTGAGCAAGGGCAGAGGACAACACTTTCCATTCGACCAGAAAAGATTGTTATTCAACCAGAGAAAGCGTCTTGTGAGAACCAAGTCTCGGGTGTCTTACGAGAATTGATTTATCACGGTGATCATTATCGTCTGGTCGTCGAAGTAGAGAGCGTTGGTCACTTCATCGTTAAAGTACCTAACGATAATCGTAAACACTTGCAGTTAACGCCTGGCTCAATTTGTCGTATTGGTTGGCAAAGTGACGATTGCCATGCTCTTGATGGGACACAAACTCAAAGTAGCGAGGTAGCAGCATGAGTCGAGAGCTAACCGCATTAGATTCTGTATTGGAAATCGAACGTCAAGTTCATCAACAAGAAACCAATCTTAAAGCGCAGTTGCAAAAGGCGGAGCGCCGAAAAAAGCTTCGCTCCATTATGCTCACAACGCCATTGGTGTGTTTTATTCTGCTTACGTTTGCTTTTCCTATCCTCGACATGCTTTATCGAAGCGTGGATAACCGAGAAATATCCCAGTCACTGCCACAAACTATTCAAGCCTTGGAAAGTTGGGATTATCAAGGTCAGCCTCATCAAGAAGTCATTGAGGCATTCTCTGTTGAAGTACTTGCGCTTTATCAAAGCAAAGAGCTACCGAAAATAGCCAGCCGGATGAATATTGAAGAGTCTGGTATGCGCAGCTTATTGATGAAAACAGGTAGAAAGTTGTCTCGTTTGACGTCGCTGCCTAGCTCGGTGACACAGTTGGCCAAGCTTGATAAGCGATGGACTAATCCTAAATATTGGGCGGCGTTTAAGAATCTTAGTGGCGCACTAACATTCAGTCATTATCTTGCTGCGCTAGACTTGCAAGTGAATGAGTTTGGAGACATTGAGCCCCAACCAGAAAAACGCCAAATATACGTCGACCTTTTCTTTAAAACTTTTTGGATGTCTATTTCAATCACCTTAATTTGTTTGGTGATGGCGTACCCCGTTGCTTACCTGCTTGCCAATTTACCTGATAAGCGCGCGAACTTACTTTTAATCATTGTACTGCTGCCATTTTGGACGTCATTATTAGTCAGAACCACGTCTTGGATTGTTCTGCTGCAAAACCAAGGGGTCATTAATGATCTCCTTATTTGGTCGGGTTTTACTTCCGAACGAATTCAGATGATTCACAATACCTTCGGAACGGTGGTGTCTATGGTTCACATTCTGCTGCCGTTTATGATCCTGCCTCTGTACAGCGTAATGAAAGGAATTAGCCCAACTTATTTCCGTGCCGCTCGTTCTCTAGGCGCGACGCCTTTCATTGCGTTCATCAAAGTTTATATGCCGCTTACGTTACCGGGGATAGGTGCGGGGGCCTTGCTCACTTTCATTCTTTCTATTGGTTTCTACATTACGCCCGCTTTGGTTGGTGGAAGAAGCGGACAGATGATATCCAATATGATTGCCTATCATATGCAGACATCACTGAACTGGGGGATGGCTGGCGCATTGGGTGGACTGCTTTTGTTCGTTGTACTGGTTCTGTTTTATATATTCAACCGTGTGGTTGGCATGAATAACCTTAAGGTAGGAGGATAACCATGGCATTACCAAACTATGCATCAAAAGTAGAGCGAGTCGCTTACGCAGGCTACTTAGTTTTTTGTGGGTTGGTGCTGTTCTTTTTAATCGCTCCGATTCTGACCATCATCCCGTTATCGTTTAATGCAACGCCTTACTTTACTTTTACCGAGGGGATGCTAAACCTTGATTCGGCAGCGTATTCTACTCGCTGGTATCAAGAAATGTTTACTAGTGATCAGTGGCTGTTGGCGCTGAAAAACAGCACGTTCATTGCTTTTATGGCGACACTCGTTGCAACAGGGCTAGGAACTCTGGCGGCGTTGGGTTTAGCAAGTAGTAACTTGCCTTTTCGTAATACGATTATGGCGCTGTTGATCTCACCCATGATCGTACCAGTCATTATCTCTGCTGCTGCGATGTACTTTTTCTACACACGCCTTGGCTTGTCACAAACTTATTTAGGCGTCATTTTGGCACACGCTGCGTTAGGTACGCCTTTTGTCGTCATTACCGTTACTGCGACGTTAAGCGGCTTTGACCATAGCTTGGTAAAAGCGGCGGCTAGCTTAGGCGTAAACCCTGTTTATACTTTCAGACACATTACCTTTCCGCTGATTCGTCCAGGGATGATATCTGGCGGCTTGTTTGCTTTTGGCACTTCGTTCGACGAGGTTGTGGTGGCGTTATTCCTGACTGGGGCAGAACAAAAAACCGTTCCGAGGCAGATGTGGTCAGGAATTCGAGAGCAAATTAGTCCGACCATATTGGCGGTCGCTACGTTGCTGATTTTTATGTCGGTGTGTTTGCTCGTGACTTTAGAAGTTCTACGTAGGCGTAATGTACGCATTCGAGGCATTCAAGAATAACCAAACTTTTTCTTTGTTGCTCGCTATGCACTTTTGTTTAGGGGCTCCTCAATTTTTGACCAAATGCGCCTCATTGTAGGCGCTTATATTTTGTGTTTATCGTCAGCGATGACTGACATGTCACTCTTGTAGATTAATGCCAGCCTGCTCGAAACGTGCCAAAGGCGACTTGTTTGATCGCTGATACCAACTAGCTGGCATGTTTGGTTTAAGTCGGGCTTTTTCTTCCTTGCTAATCACAACATAGTGCAAAAATGTATTAAGTGTGGTTACCATCACGTCAAATGTCATTTCCCCATCTTTGCTGATGGCTTTCAATAATCCAACGACGGTTTCCTCAGAGACTAACGGTTCAACCACCGCCTTTTTTCGCTCTTTTATTGATGTTGAAGCGGGCAGTGTTGCACGTGCCGTCTCCCAACAAACTTTGTTGGTTTTACTGACAAGGTTGTGCTTGTAGCAGTAGTAACTGAATAAAAAGCGTGGCAGGTTTTGCCAGCGTTCGGCTTGGACTTCTAACCAAAGGTGTTGTAGCTCAATATCAGCGTCGGTCATAAATATTATGGAAGATTATTAAAGTAGTGGCATTCTAACGTTTCATCAGCGATGCCGTCTATGATTCGGTTACTTCCCATCTTTATGTTGACACTTTGATTTTCAATGAAACAGTGACTTCTTATTACTGTAAATAGTGAGTGATTTGTCCAGTTTCTGACATTAGTGTTTGACTTAGGTAGTAGAGTGTGGGCGTTTTTTGTTTTGAAGCGTCAATATACATCATCACATACTCACGTCTTACTCTTTCTGAAATAAATACTTTTATCAAAGTAACTGTGTGATTTTCATTCAAATAGTATGTGTTTCATGGTGATGAAAATTCTGTTTATTGCGCTACAATCGAGTGTCGTTCGTAGAATGTAGCCTAATGACGAAAACCTTGCGTCTTCTATCTGGCTTTTTGTGTGCTACTTTTTAATAAGTATCTTTTGGGTGGGTTTTTATGTTTGGAGTTAAAAGAAATACTGCTATCTCTGGCTTGTACCAAGCGAGTGAACTTAAAGCAAAGCTGTTCTCCAAGGAGTTGGAAATCTTAAGACTTAGAGCTGAAACTGAGTTTAATAAAGTGCTTGATGAGCTACTAAGAATTAAAGATAACAATTCAAGGCTTCGTGAAAGTGGGCTTATTGATAAGCTTGAGCAAGAGAAGTCTAAATGGAACAGTGATCAGCTCAAAGACATCGAGCAACGTATAAGTAATGTCGAGTTCTGTATTAAGGATTGTGCTTTATATGTCAGCAACATTGAGTCCCAATTCGCTGAGGATAGCGCTTTAGGATATGGTGAACTGAGCAGTCGTTCCCTTGAAGACGAGTTGGAAACACTATCTTTTAGTAAGATCCTTAACGCATCTGCACATGAGTACTTTTATAACTCTAAAGAGTATGAAATGTACCTTGAAAACACACCAAATACCGAATTTTTGCACGCGTTAAAAGAGCAAATTACCGCACTCTTCGACCACAAAGCAGCCTAGAACCTACAAAGTATTCGCCTATTGCCCGATTCCTTCTGCAGGGGCTTTGATTCGCGAATTTTTACCGACCCGCTTTGGAGTATACCTAGCCATTTAACGTGCTGGGTATACTCGTTTAACTACACGTTTCTTCTCTAGCTCACCTCTATTTTTTAACAAATACGAATTTTAAAAGCTCACTCCGTGTTCCTTCTGGTACCAAAAACTGATACCGCCACATCTATTTGTTAACAAAATGTTTCTTCTTGTCTTGCGAGTAGATTATATGGAGATGCTCTTGCAGTAATAAGGGCAGTGGCGATGCAAAAGACGTAATGCATCTAAGGAAAACTCAATATAGAAGAAATTAGATGGAACTGAAGATTTTGAGTGTCGCGATTGCGACAACATTAACCAGCACTGGCGTATTTGCGTTAAGCGAGCCAGTTTCTCAAGTTACAGAGCAACATGCACATTCGGCTCATACACACGGTGTTGAATCCAATCGAGTTGAATACCAACCAACCGCAACTCTCCCAATTCAGCCCTCTAAGGCAACTCGAGTACAGTCACTTGAAAGCCTTGATGAGTCGAGCACTGCTTGTGATTTGGAGGCATTGGTTACCGAAAGCAGTAACCAATTGATCAGCGAAATTTTAAGTCAGGGCGCGACGTGTGTGAACCAGTTATTCTCTGCTGAAAGTCGGATTCAAGAGTCGGTATTTAGCTCCGATCATATGTACAACATCGCTAAGCACACTACGACATTGGCGAAGGGGTATACAGGTGGCGGGAGCGATGAACTAGAAACGTTGTTCTTATACTTACGCGCGGGTTATTACGCCGAGTTTTACAATGACAACATCTCATTTATTGAATGGGTCACCCCTGCGGTGAAAGAGTCCGTGGATGCGTTTGTTAACAACGCAAACTTCTACGAGAACAGCGATCGTCATGGCAAAGTGCTTAGTGAAGTTATCATCACGATGGATAGTGCGGGCTTGCAGCACGCGTACTTACCGCAAGTGACCCAGTGGCTTACACGTTGGAATGATCAATACGCCCAGCACTGGTATATGCGCAATGCGGTTAATGGTGTTTTCACTATTTTGTTTGGTGGGCAGTGGAACGAGCAATTTGTGCAAATAATTGGCAACCAAACGGACCTTGCCAAAGCTTTAGGCGATTTTGCTCTAAGGGCGTCATCAATCGGTGCTGAAGATGAGTTCATGGCCGCGAATGCGGGGCGAGAGCTCGGGCGTTTGACCAAGTATGCGGGTAACGCGAGTTCTGTGGTGAAGAGTCAGCTGAGTCGAATCTTTGAACAGTATGAAATGTATGGTCGGGGTGACGCGGTTTGGCTTGCGGCGGCGGACACCGCCTCATATTACGCAGATTGTAGTGAGTTCGGAATTTGTAATTTCGAAACTGAGCTAAAAGGCTTGGTGCTATCGCAAACTTATACCTGTAGTCCGACAATTCGAATATTGTCCCAGAATATGACGCAAGAGCAACACGCGGCTGCATGTTCTAAAATGGGTTACGAAGAGGGTTACTTTCATCAGTCTTTAGAAACGGGTGAACAGCCAGTAAAAGATGACCACAACACTCAGCTCCAAGTCAATATCTTCGATTCAAGCACTGATTATGGTAAGTACGCAGGGCCAATTTTCGATATTAGTACTGACAATGGCGGTATGTACTTGGAGGGTGACCCTTCCCAGCCGGGGAATATTCCCAACTTTATTGCTTATGAAGCCTCTTATGCGAACGCGGATCACTTTGTCTGGAACCTAGAGCACGAATACGTGCATTACTTAGATGGTCGATTTGATCTCTATGGAGGGTTTAGTCATCCAACTGAAAAAATAGTGTGGTGGAGTGAAGGCATTGCAGAGTACGTCGCTCAAGAAAATGACAACCAAGCAGCACTTGAGACGATTTTAGACGGCTCGACATATACCTTAAGTGAGATTTTCGAGACTACTTATGATGGGTTTGATGTCGATCGAATTTATCGTTGGGGGTACTTAGCTGTACGTTTTATGTTTGAAAATCATAAAGATGACGTAAACCAAATGCTGGTGGAAACACGCCAAGGGAATTGGAGCAATTACAAGGCCACGATCACCCAATGGGCGAATTTGTATCAAAGTGAGTTTGAGCAGTGGCAGCAAGCCCTTGTTTCAAATGGTGCACCTAATGCAGTCATAACCGCAAACAACAAGGGGAAAGTCGGTGAAAGCATTACATTTAGCAGTGAAAACAGTACAGACCCAAACGGGAAGATCGTCAGCGTCTTATGGGACTTCGGTGATGGCTCGACAAGTACACAAACCAAGCCGACGCACCAATATGGGAGTGAAGGGGAGTATTCGGTCAGCCTAAGTGTGACAGACAGTGAAGGCTTGACGGCAACCGCCACTCATACTGTTGTTATCTCAGCGTTGGGCGGTAATGACACATTGCCACAAGACTGCGCGGTGCAAAGTAAAGTAAGCGGTGGGCGCTTAACAGCAGGAGAACCAGTTTGCTTGGCAAATCAACAAACCATGTGGCTGAGCGTACCAGCGGTGAATGAGAGCTCAAATCTGGCGATAACGACGGGGAATGGTACGGGCAACCTAAAGCTTGAATACAGTAACTCTGGTTGGCCGGATGATACTAATCTTCACGGATGGTCAGATAATATTGGTAATGGAGAGTGTATTACGTTGTCAAATCAGAGTAACTACTGGGGCTACGTTAAAGTATCTGGTGACTTTGAGAATGCCGCCATCGTCGTTGATTTTGATGCTCAGAAGTGTCGTCAGTAGGGCATTTTAACTGCATCATTTTAATTTAATTGATCGCCTCGCTAACATTGCGGGGCGTTTTTGTTTTTCACGCCGTTATCTCTATAAAAAAAACCAGCCCGAAGGCTGGCAAACAAGGAGTTTGAGATGAAAATGAAAACGTTATAAAGCTTGCTGATATCCTATTTCTCAATAAGTTGGGTTGTGCGTTGAAGCCAGTTTTTATCTTGCGTATCAAGAAAAGGGCTAAGTGCTTGATAGACTCGTGAATGGTAATGATTGAGCCAGTCTAGCTCTGCTTGATCTAGCATTGATAAATCAAGGGCGTTGGTCGCAATTGGAGCAAGAGTGATAGTCTCAAAACCGTAAAACGTGCCGAACTCATTTTGTTCTACTTCTACAACTTTAAGAATGTTCTCTATTCTTACCCCGTACTCACCTTCGCGATAAACGCCTGGTTCATTAGTAATGACCATACCCGGTTTTAGCTCAACCTCGTGGTGGCTTTGCGAGAAATTTTGTGGGCCTTCGTGAACATTCAAGCAAATGCCCACGCCGTGTCCAGTGCCGCACTTGTAATCAATACCATGTTGCCATAAGACGCCACGCGCCATGATATCAAGATTGGCACCCGTAGAGCCTTTCATGAATCGAGTCTGAGTCAGTCGGATGACCGCTTTGAGCACCAAGGTATAATCTTTGCGCTGCTTAATGGTCGGTGACCCGAAGTGGAAAGTACGGGTGATGTCTGTTGTCCCGCCAAGGTATTGGCCACCAGAATCGACGAGAAAGAAGTTGCTTTC
Organism: Vibrio sp. RM-41-2B; assembly: GCF_024744415.1. Classification (NCBI taxonomy): domain Bacteria; kingdom Pseudomonadati; phylum Pseudomonadota; class Gammaproteobacteria; order Vibrionales; family Vibrionaceae; genus Vibrio; species Vibrio sp. RM-41-2B. The sequence goes on from NZ_JAMQWD010000051.1 coordinate 55,404, forward strand.
ATTGACTACTGCATTGCTTTCTTCATCGGCGGCATAATGCATTTTTGCCCCGTGAGCTGCGAAGCCTGCAATAGTGCGGAAACTGTCACTTACATAATGTCGGGTTTGACGGCGATAGTGATTCAGTTGTGCCTCAGCAGATAATTCTGTAACGAGTCCGCTTGGAACTTGCTCTTCTAGCCAGTTCATAAACCTTACGATTGCCACACCATCATCTGTTAATGCCTGTTCTAGGCTAGTTAGCTCGGTTGCATTTTTTATGGCCTTCATTGCCGTTACAGGGCAAGCCATTGGCTTTAGATTCATATTCCGTTCAATCGAACTCACCAATAAGCTGTCTGTGTGGGTCGGGCTAAAAGCGAGCGATAATCCCTCACATTGCTGATTCAAATACTGACTTACGTAGTTGTAATGGCGAATGTGTACACTCTGCTCGGTCAGCGCTCTTTCAACGTCTTGAGGCAGTTTGGCCTTATCAATAAACAGTGTCGCAAGTGATTGCTCTACGATTAGATAGGCTTCTGAAACTGGGCAGTAATTCGTATCACCACCTCGAATATTCATTGTCCACATGACATCATCTAGCGTTGACACTAATAAGCTATCTACTTGGTTCTCGGTTAACCAAGAACGGATTCTCGCTAACTTATTTTCTGTGTCAACGCCAGCAAAAGCGGTGGGGTGCTCGAATACGGGTGCACTTGGGCGAGGTGGTCTTTCAAGCCAAATCGGTGCGAGTAAATCCAGGTCGAGAATGATCTTAATGTTTTTCGCTTCAAAGGCATGTTTGAGGCCTTGATAAAAAGCGTAACTGATGGCGCGCCCGTCAACCGCTACAATCCCGTTTTCTGGGAGCGTGGTAGCTAGCCATTTGGCAATTGTCGGCGTTTCTGGTTGTTTGGCTTTAAACAGTTCAAGTCCTGTGCCGTGTAACTGTTCTTCAGCTTGAATATAGTAACGACCATCAGTCCACAGGCCACCACCTTGTTGGGGAATGACGACATCGCCTGCTGAGCCGGTAAAACCTGAAATCCAGCTTCGCGCTAACCAATGATCCGCTGAGTATTCGCTGTTATGTGGGTCATTGTTGGTCACGATATATGCAGACACGTTGTGAAAGGACATTGCCTCACGCAATAACGTAAGGCGTTGGTTTACTGAGTTAGTATTGTTCATTAAATGGTTCCTAAAGTCATATTTGAGCAATAGATATGATGCTGCACCGAGCCTGTTTTTATTGGGTTCTGTTGCTCGCATACTTCTGTGGCTTCTGGGCATCGAGTACGAAAAACGCAACCGCTCGGTGGGTTAAGTGGAGAAGGAAGATCGCCGGGCAATAGTTGTATTTCACGGTCACGTGCTAATTGCGGATTAGCTATCGGGACAGCAGATAACAGTGCTTTGGTGTAGGGGTGTTGAGCATCATCAAATACTTTATCGTAACGTCCTACTTCCATAGGTTTACCAAGATACATCACCATAACGCGGTCGCTGATATGGCGCACCACGCTTAAGTCGTGCGCAATCATCACCAGTGTTAACCCCATTTCTTGTTTAAGATCGTCTAGAAGATTGATGACCTGAGCTTGTATGGAGACATCTAGCGCACTAACAGGTTCATCACACACGACCAAATCTGGATTGAGAATTAATGCTCTGGCAATGCCCACACGCTGGCATTGACCTCCGGAAAATTCATGTGGATAGCGGTTTCGCTGGCTCGCCAAGAGGCCCACTTTATCCATCATAGCGATGACACGCTTTTCTACCTCCGCCCGTTTAAGTTGCGGCTCGTGGGTGAGCAGTGGTTCGGCGATGCATTCTGAGATGGTTAATCTCGGATTCAAACAAGCGGATGGGTCTTGAAACACCATCTGAAATTCTCTACGTCGAGAGGAAAGCTCTTTCTTACTAAACCCGAGCATGTCTTGACCTTTCCAAGTCAACTCGCCATGTGTGGGTTCAATTAAGCGAAGTAAGGCGCGTGCAAGCGTTGATTTTCCGCAGCCTGATTCCCCCACAATGCCAAGTGTTTCACCTCGATAAACATCTAAGTCGATACCATTGACCGCTTTCACGATTTTACGTCGACTTGGAATAAGGTGACGCGAAACAGGAAAGTGGACGTTTAAATCACGAGCAGACATGAGGACTTCTTTTTTATTCATAACGCCTCCTTAAGCTTTTATTTGAATAGGAGTGATAACACTGGGTGCGTTAACGTGACAGGCAATGGACTGGCTCGTGTTTAATGGAGAAAACCGTGGGGTTTCGTATTGGCAACGCGTCTCTCGATGCTCGCACCGCTCTCTAAACGGACACCCTTGATGGTTAATCAACGCACTTGGTGGGTTACCTGGGATGGTTGGTAAACGCGGCATATCTTCAGTGATGGAAGGAATCGCCTTTAGCAAGCCTTGAGTGTAGGGGTGCGCAGGTTGAGTGAACAATGTCTCGGTATCTGATTGCTCCATTTTTTGACCACCATACATGACCAATACGCGATCACACATCTCGGCGACGACGCCCATATCGTGAGTGATCAGTAAAATAGCCGTATTGAACTCTTGTTGTAAGTCTCGTAATAGCGTCAAAATTTGAGCCTGAACGGTTACATCTAACGCGGTGGTTGGTTCGTCTGCAATTAACAGCTCGGGCTTACACAACAACGCCATCGCTATCATGATTCGCTGACGCATTCCGCCAGATAGCTCGTGAGGGTATTGGTTCATCCGAGTTTCGGGAGAGGGAATACGCACCGCATCTAACATGTGAATCGATTCAATTTTTGCTTGTTTTCGGGTCATTCCTTTATGAATCATGAGAACTTCACAAAGCTGTTTGCCAATTTTCATAAATGGGTTGAGTGACGTCATCGGATCTTGAAAAATCATTCCGATTTTCTCTGCACGGATGCGGTTGAGCTGCTTTTTCGACATCGCGAGTAAATCATCATCGTGGAACATCGCGCTGCCAGACACAGCGCCGTTATCCGCGGTTAACCCCATTAACGCGAAGACAGACTGGCTTTTTCCCGAACCTGACTCTCCAACAATCCCAAGAGTTTCGCCTGCTTTAATCGAGTAGGAGAGATTACTGACCGCTTGCACTTGCCCATCTGGCGTATCGAAGCGCACGTTCATGTTTTCAATAGATAGCATGGGTTTGTCCTTATCGGTCTTTCGGGTCAAGAGCATCACGCAAGCCATCGCCGATGAAGTTAAAACAAAAGAGGGTGGCAACTAAAAACAGAGAGGGAAAAAGCAGCATCCACAATGCAACGTCAATCGTTTTTGCGCCTTCGGAGATTAGGATTCCCCAGCTCGTGTCTGGTGGTTGAACACCAAGCCCTAAGAAGCTTAAAAACGATTCGAACATAATGAATCCTGGTACCATTAAGGAGGAATAAACCATCACGATACCAAGCACATTAGGCAGAACATGGCGTCGGACAATTGTCAATTTAGAAACCCCAATAGAGTGTGCGGCTTCGATGAATTCTCGCTTTTTGAGACCGAAGGTGACACCACGTACAACACGGGCAATGCCCAGCCAAGATACCATTCCGATCACGATAAAAATCAGGTAGATGTTGTTGCCAAAAAAGGTAACAAACAGGATAACCATAAACATAAATGGCACCGAATCGAGCACCTCAATAATGCGCATCATTACGCTATCGACAACGCCGCCAAGATAGCCGGAAATACTTCCCCAAATCGTACCAATAACAACGGCGACTAAGGCTCCAACAAAACCCACCAAAATAGAGAGCCTGCCGCCTTGCATCGTGCGAGCAAAGACATCTTGCCCGAGGTCATCAGTACCAAAGTAATGGCCACTGTTCAGTGAAGGTTTCCCTAACTCGTATGGTTCGATGAGCACTTCCCAGTCAATTTCATCATGGCCAAAAGCGGCAAGAGAGGGGCCGAAAGTGATGCATAAGGTAATGAACGCCAAAACATACACTGATGTCATCGCGGCTCTGTTTTTACGAAATCGAGTCCATGCTTCTTGCCAAAGACTGCGACCTTCGACGGCTTCAATATTGTCGACGACTTGATCTTGAAGAGCTTGTGTATCCAGTTTTTTTATCGTTAACATGCCGGACTCCTAAACGCGTATACGAGGGTCGATAATCGTATATAGCAAGTCGACCACAAGGTTAAAGAAGATAGTGAGTGAAGCGACAATCAGAGTAATGCCCATTACTAGGCCGTAGTCGCGGTTGAGAGCCCCAGACACAAAGTGTTGTCCCATGCCACCTGTACCAAAGAAAATGTCGATAATCACCGAGCCTGTCACGACAGACACAAACGCAGGGCCGAGCATCGCAACGACGGGAATCAAGGATGGTCGCAAAGCGTGATGGAATAAAATGTAGGTTGTGGACAAACCTTTGGCTTTTGCCGTTCGAATGTATGGTTGGTTGAGCGTTTCAATCATTGCGCCACGCATGACGCGCGCAATACTCGCAATGGAGCCAATCGCCAGGCTGAGCACGGGAAGAACAAGAAAAGCCAGTTTTCCTCCTTCCCAACCACCAGCAGGGAACCAGCCAAGCTGAATAGCGAAAATCATGACTAAAACCGGAGCAAGCACGAACGCTGGAACCACAACTCCAGTCATCGAAAGTGTCATCAGGCCGTAATCTAGGCGGCTATTTCGGTTCAATGCCGCAATGGTGCCAAGTAACATGCCAAGTGGAACGGAGATACAAAAAGAGAGTACGCCTAATACTGCTGAAACTGACATTATTGTGCGACGAGCTGTGTAACACTGAAGTCTTGATAAACGAAGCTCGGACCGAGATCTCCTTGTATGAAATTACCAATGTAAATCAAAAACTGAGTAAGGAAGGGCTGGTCCAAATGGAATTTTGCTTCGATATTCGCACGTACCACTTCTGGCATAGGCCGTTCCATATCAAATGGTCCCCCTGGTGCAATGTGCATCAGCCAAAATGATACGAGTGCGATGAATAGAAGCGTGGGGATAGCGATAGCTAATCGCTTAACAATGTACCAAATCATGATCCATCATCCTTTGGTCATCCGAAATCACTTCGAACGGTTATGAATAAAAAATGGTCTGAGCTCAGGTTGTCTTCTCCACCGAGAGATATGAGGAACGACAAGTAAATATTGAACTTGCCGACTCAGACCGAAAACATGCTTTTAGTGGGCTTTCACATAGACATTCTTGCGGTAGTACGACGACTCAGGGTTTGTCAGTTCGTAGCAGCCCACATAAGGCTTGATGAGGTATTGATCGTTACCCGGACGATAAATAGGAATAATGGCCATGTCTTCAATCAGCATGCTTTCTGCTTGCAGATACAGTTCTGATGGATTGCTCATGGTCTTTGAGCGAGCCATTAACTCGTCGTATTGCGGGTTGGTATAACGAGAATCGTTGTACTCGCCATTAGAAACAAAGATATCTAACCACGTAGAGGCTTCATTGTAGTCGGCCGTCCAGCCGCCGCGAGTAATGTCGGTCGGCTCTTTAAGTGCGTAGAACACTTTCGGTTCTAGCTGTTTTATTGTGACTTGCGCACCCAAACGGCTTTTCCACATGCCTGCAATGGTTGTTGCCATTTTTACGTCCATCGAGAAAGTTGGTACGGTAAACGTTAACTTAAGCGGATTGCTTTTATCGTATCCAGCTTCTGACAGTAATTGCTGCGCTTTTTCGATACGTTTATGGCGGTTCCAAGTTGCGAACTCAGGAGTGTGAGATTGAAAACCATCTGTTTGAGGTGGCACAAGGGTATACATTGGAACCCCACCGTTTCTCAAGATAGCACTCGTTAACAGTTGACGGTCAATGGCATATGAGAGGGCTTTACGGACCCGCACGTCTTTTGTTGGTCCTTGTTGAGTGTTGAGGTAATAGAATGTGGAGCCAAGAGACGCACTGGTGCTTGCCACTTCTTGCGGGCGTTGTTGAATTAACTTTTTCTTCTGAGCGGCAGGAATGGAAACCGCTTGGTCTATCTCACCAGCTAGGTAGCGGTTTAGCACTACATTCGCATCACCAATCGGTAGCCAGGTGACTTTTTCAAGCACTACATTGCTTGCGTCCCAGTAATGTGGGTTTTTAGCCATCACCATTTTTTCGTTAACTTTCCATTCAGAGACAGTAAACGCACCATTTGTAACGATATGTTCTGGCTGGGTCCAACGGTTGCCATGTTTTTCAACGGTCTCTTTGTGAACGGGGGCAAGCACTGGATGACTTAATAGTTTCGTAAAGAAGGGAATCGGCTCTTCGAGTGTTACCTGGAATGTTTTTTCATCCAGCGCCTTCACGCCCAAAGACTCGGGTTCGGCTTCGCCCTTCATAATGGCTTGTGAGTTTTCGATATTTGGAATGGCCGCAAACCAAGCGTACGGCGAAGCAGTGCTTGGATTCAGTAAGCGTTGCCAGCTGTAGACAAAATCTTGTGCAGTGACCGTTTCGCCATTTGACCATTTTGCATCACGTAAGTGGAAGGTATAAACCGTATTGTTGTCATTGACTGACCAAGACTCAGCAACACCAGGAATGGTTTTACCTTGCTTATCTTGAATGACCAGACCTTCAAATAGGTCTCGACCGAGATTAAAAGCGGGCTCTGCGGCTTGCTTGGCTGGGTCAATAGAAGTAACTTCAGCCCCATTGTTTAGCGTAATTTCTTGTGTCTCATCGAGGGTCACACCTGCGGGATACGGCGCGGCATAGCTTGATGTTGCCAGTATTGGACTCATCATCGACGCTAATAAAAGCAACTTAGGTAATTTCATCCTTGTCTCACTCTTTTCATCCTGAAAGATGCTAGAAATGTATATTGTATAAATTGTCTACACAATCGAGTTTTAACAATGTTGTAACAGGGTGCCAAATGTTGGGCTATTTGGTCTCAAAAAGTGAGCTGGGGGGATTGATATGGAGCTGGTGCTAAGTCTGCATTACGGGGTAGGCTTTGTTTCGCGCAAATAAAAAATCCCCTTCAAGCGCGCGCTAAAGGGGGAGGGTAGTTCGTCTGCTCTTCAAAAGGTACGACGTTAACTGACTAGGAAATGTTTTACGAACTCAGTGATTTTGACCATATCACTTACCGCGATAAACTCTTCTGTCGTGTGTACTTTTGCCATGCCAGTTGAAAGATTGACCGTTGTGAGACCTTTCTTGTTAAAATTGTTAGCATCGCTACCGCCGCCAGTGCCTTTTGTGAAAGCCTCAATTCCCAACTCTGCAAACGCTGCTTGTATAGCGTTTACGTGTGGGTGGTTTTCTTCAATAACAAAAGCGTCGTAGGCTCGGCTAGATTCAATTTCGACTTCTGCACCGTGTTTTTCACAGACAGACTCTAATGTTGAGATCATATGATTGACCTGAGCATCTAGTTTATCACCATTCAGGGAGCGTGCTTCTGCCACGATTTTTAATTCAGGCATGACAATGTTTGTGGCCTGACCGCCATTCACTACACCGATGTTGGCTGTCGTTTCTTCGTCGATGCGAAGCAGCTTCATTTGGTTGATGGCATCTGCCGCCACCATGATCGCACTGATGCCTTCTTCTGGCGCAAGCCCTGCATGTGCTGGTCGACCTTTGATTGTTGCCACGATTTTTTGCTGGCCTGGGGCTGCGGTCACAATAGTGCCAATAGGACCACCCGTATCTAACACGATTGCTTCCGTTGAAGTGACGTGTGACATATCGAAGTATTGTGAACCGAATAAACCGCCTTCTTCATACACGGTGAAAGCAAGTTCTAACGTTTTGTGCTCACGGTTTTCCGCTTGAATACAACGAACGGCTTCCATGATGGCAGCAATACCAGATTTATCATCGCCACCAAGAATCGTATTGCCTTTTGAACGGATAATGCCGTCTTCGATGATTGGCTCAATGCCAATACCTGGAGTGACCGTATCCATATGACAGCTCATTAGGATAGAGCCGTCTTTTTTGCCGTCTAAACGGGCGTACAAGTTAAAACCGTTAGAAATGTGCTCAGGCACTGGAAGCTTGTGCACGGTAAAGCCTAGCTCGCCTAGCTGTTCTGCCAGTGTTTCTGTAATTTGTTTTTCGTTTTTTGATTCGCTGTCGATACGTACTAGTTGGCAAAAGTGTTCAACTAGGCGTTCTTGATTGATGTGTGTCATTAGATGTCTCTTTTTCTGATCGAGCGTGAAGCACTGTGGCTAGGGCTCGATAGGGAACAGAGCACCACTTATGGCACAGTTACTTTTGAATAAAACTGAGGTGAATCAATAAAGGGGTATCCATGACACGATTCTGACCGATGAGCCTTTCGAACTGTATGAAGCGTCACGAAACATTACTTTTGATGTTTTGCAGGAGCAAATGAATAAATCGGATAGAGATAGGGTGCAATAGATTTTCCATCCCCTTTTACTTTTTGAGTTACGTTGCCAAGATAAAATGCCAAAGTAACAACTTATTTACATTTTATATCTTGGCGTAAAGCCGAAAATATCAATCTAATGTATTGAAAATAAGCAGTTTATTTGATGTTTACGAAAGTGGGTTCGATGGGTTTTCTGTGTGTAACATATATTTTACAATTATGCGTAAAAATCGCCAAGGTAAAGATTTCTCCCCACGTATTCCAATTTCTCAAGACCTGCGCCAAGTTAGAAAAATAAGTCCAAACAAAAGCTACTGAGACAAGGAGAAAGTCATGGTTGATGCATATAACCCACTAGGAACAGACGGATTTGAGTTTGTTGAATATACCGCTGCTGACAACAAAGGCATTCAACAGCTTAAAGATCTGTTTATATCGTTAGGTTTTGCGGAAATTGCAAAGCATCGCTCAAAAGAAGCGTGGTTATATCGACAAGGTGACATTAGCTTTATTGTGAATGCGCAGCCGCATAGCCAAGCTGAGGGATTTGCCAAAGTTCACGGTCCGTCGGTTTGTGGCATGGCATTTCGTGTGAAAGACGCGACCGTTGCTCTGGCGCATGCGTTAGAGAATGGCGGTAAAGAATATAAAACGGAAATTGGGCCGATGGAGCTAAGCATTCCTGCTATTTATGGCATTGGTGAAAGCTTGCTTTATTTTGTCGACCGTTATGGAAAGCAGAGCATTTATGATGTCGATTTTCGTTTTTATGATGATGCTGATGAGCGTTTATCAAAAGCGAATGTTGGTCTTTACGAAATCGATCACTTAACGCACAACGTTAAGCAAGGCAACATGGATGTCTGGTCTGGTTTCTATGAGCGCATTGGTAACTTCCGCGAAATTCGTTATTTCGATATCGAAGGTAAGCTGACTGGTCTTGTAAGCCGCGCGATGACCGCACCTTGCGGCAAAATCCGAATTCCTATCAATGAGTCGTCAGATGATAAATCACAGATTGAAGAGTTTATCCGTGAATACAATGGCGAAGGCATTCAACACATCGCATTGACCACAGACGACATCTACGAAACGGTCAAAACATTGCGTGAGCGAGGCATGGACTTTATGCCAACGCCAGATACTTACTACGAGAAAGTCGATCAGCGTGTTGAAGGTCATGGTGAAGATGTAAGTAAGCTTCGTGATTTGCAGATTCTTATTGATGGTGCGCCAACGAAAGATGGCATCTTGCTACAAATCTTTACTCAAACCGTTATCGGCCCTGTGTTCTTCGAAATCATCCAACGTAAAGGCAATGAAGGCTTTGGCGAGGGTAACTTCAAAGCGTTGTTTGAATCGATAGAAGAAGACCAAATTCGCCGAGGAGTATTGAGCGATGCATAAATGGATCACATTCCCTCACCGGGAGGGAGTGTGCTCTAAACAAGCGCATGCTGACTTCCCGGAAGAGGCAATTTATGAACGTGAGGCAGGTCGAAGTGGCTTCTTCGGCCCCGCAACACATTTTCATCATCAACATGCCCCAACGGGGTGGTCTGAGTGGGAGGGCGAGCTACGTCCAAGAGCGTTCGATTTTAATCTAGTCGAGAAAGCCAGCCATATTACCCCTTGGGCAGTCCCGCATCTATTACACAACGCGAATTGTAAAGTTCGTGTTTGGCGTATGGATGAAAAAATGGACTTCTTGGTGAGAAACGCTGATGGCGACGAACTGCTGTTCATCCACCAAGGTACGGCAGATCTATATTGTGATTATGGTCATTTGAAAGTGAGCGAAGGGGATTATGTCATGATCCCGCGCTCAACGAGCTGGCGTTTAGAGCCAAGCGAGCCGATGTTCATTCTGATGATCGAAAACACCGATGCGGCTTATACATTGCCCGAAAAAGGCATGGTTGGAAACCACGCGGTGTTTGATCCGGCGGTTTTGGAAACGCCGTCGATCAACGATCAGTTCCGTGATCAATATTCTGAGAATCAAACACAGGTTCAGGTGAAACGCCACGATAAAGTCAGTGTTATCACTTACCCATTCAACCCGTTGGATGCGATTGGCTGGCATGGTGATTTGGCGGTAGTAAAAGTGAACTGGCGTGATATTCGTCCACTTATGTCACATCGTTACCACTTACCGCCTTCTGCACATACTACATTTGTAGGAGCAGGATTTGTGGTGTGCACCTTTGTTCCTCGTCCGATTGAAAGTGATCCCGGAGCGCTCAAAGTACCGTTCTATCACAACAATGACGATTATGACGAAGTCTTGTTCTACCATGCAGGTGACTTCTTTAGTCGTGACAACATTGAAGCGGGTATGGTGACATTCCATCCAGCAGGGTTTACACATGGCCCTCATCCGAAAGCATTCAAAGCAGGGCGAGAGCACAAGAAGACTTTTACCGACGAAGTAGCGGTCATGATCGATACGCGTCACGCACTTCAGTTTTCGGATGAGCTGGAAAAAGTAGAAAACAAAGAATACGTCTATAGCTGGCAAGAGAAGTAAGAGGCAAGGATGAAATTAGCAACCAAGAAAAATGGCACTCGTGACGGTTTGTTGATGGTCGTGAGCAAAGACTTAACGCGCTGCGTACCTGCGACAGAAATTTTCCACCCCATGAACTTAGCACCGACGATGCAGGTGGCACTTGATAACTGGGATACGCTAGCACCGCAACTGGAAGAGCTATACGTTGCACTGAACAATGGCACGGTTGCAGGGTATGAAGAGTTTGAAGCGCACTACTGTGAGTCGCCGCTTCCTCGCGCTTATCAGTGGGCTGATGGCAGTGCTTACGTAAACCACGTTGAGTTGGTTCGAAAAGCTCGCGGCGCTGAAATGCCTGAAAGTTTTTGGACGGATCCGTTGATGTACCAAGGAGGCTCTGATGCCTTTATTGGTCCTTGTGACAACATCGAGTTTGCCAGCGATGAATGGGGTATTGATTTCGAAGGCGAAGTTGCTGTGGTAACTGGTGACGTACCAATGGGCGCGAGTGTTGCAGAGGCTCAGGAGTCTATTCGTTTGATCATGCTGGTGAATGATGTCTCACTGCGTGGCCTAATTCCCGCAGAATTAGCTAAAGGGTTTGGTTTTTTCCAATCTAAACCTTCTTCTGCGTTTTCTCCTGTGGCAGTAACACCTGACGAACTAGGCGATGCGTGGTACGAAAACAAAGTGCATTTACCATTGGTCTCGACCTACAACCACAAGCCGTTTGGTCGCCCGAATGCAGGTATCGATATGACGTTTGATTTTGCAGACTTAATTGTTCATGCGACTAAAACGCGCCCGCTATCCGCTGGGGCGATTATTGGCTCAGGTACGGTATCTAATAAGCAAGGCACCGAACATGGCACTTCGATTGAGGAGGGTGGTGTTGGTTATTCATGTATCGCGGAAGTTCGCATGATTGAAACCATTCGTGATGGTAAACCGTCGACTAACTTCATGTCGTTTGGAGATTCAATCAGATTGGAAATGTTCGATGCGGATGGCAACAACATATTCGGTTCGATTGACCAACAAGTTAGCCAATATCTCAAGCATTAAGAGCGCCAGTTGGGAGATGATATGAGCGATGGCATGATTTTATACGGATACTGGCGATCATCGGCGGCGTATCGTGTGCGTATTTGTTTGAATCTTAAAGAGTTATCGTATGATTCAAAATCGGTACACTTGGTGCGCAATGGTGGCGAACAACACAGTGACGAGTACCATGAGTTAAACGCTTCTGAACTGGTTCCTGTGCTGGTGGATGGGGAGGTTCAGTTAACCCAGTCACTGACCATCATTCAATACTTAGAAGAACACTATCCGGATGTCACTGTGATCCCCGAGCAAACGCCGCTTCGATACCAAGCGCTAGCTTTGGCTCAGGATATTGCAATGGAGATTCATCCCCTGAATAACTTAAGAGTTCTACAGTATTTAGAGGGGGAGTTAGCTTGCGAGCCAGAGCGCAAAGTCGCTTGGATTCATCACTGGATCCACAAAGGTTTTACGGCATTAGAAGAGAAACTTCAGAAGCATCGTAAACTAAATGGTGATTGTAAGTTTAGCCTGACAAGCTCGCCATCTATTGTCGATATTTGTCTGGTACCACAATTTTATAACGCACAACGCTTTGGTGTAGATACTTCTCTTTACCCAACCATTAACGCTGTTGTGCAGTCATGCAATCAATTGCCTGCTTTTATTGATGCGATGCCAGAGAACCAGCCAGACGCTAATAGTTGATTCTTAGCATCATAATGTACTAACAAAATTTAAACGAGCCAATCAGAGTGTGTGATTGGCTCTTTTTTATTGGGGAGCAAAATTTTCTGTTTCTCGCTATCGTCGTGGCTCCTCAAAATTGCGAGGTTTTGTTGCTCTGCATAGCATTTCCATTTACGCTTTGAGCAACGAGTTGTTTTGGATGCACTTTATTTATGACCAACATTTTTATCATTGTTGTTCTTCTGGTTTTATTCTTCTTTGTTATTCAAAAGTACGTGATTAAGCACGACGACACGCGTGATTATCCTTATCGCTCGAAAGGACCGTTACTCAGGGGGCAAGAGAGCGCATTCTATAATGCGTTGAGGGCAGCGGTAGGTGAACATGCGGTGGTATTCGCGAAAGTAAACATGTCCAGTTTGGTTACGCCAAAAGAAATCAAAAATAAGAAGCAGTTTTTTGTCGCGAACAATCGCATATCTCGAAGTTATTTTGATTACGTTATTTGTGATCCTAGGACGCTAGAGCCGCGTGTGATCGTTGAATTGGATAACGGGCAAGAGTTAAGCAAGGGCAAGGTAGAAAGACAAAAGTTACTGATTCATGTTTGTAAGACGGCCAACCTGCCTTTAATCGGCGCTTCTGTAAAGCACAGTTATCAAGTTGGGCGATTACGTCGTTTGCTTGCGGCACATATAGATTTGATTGAGCCTGATAAAGAAGTGCGCTTTTGCAAAAAATGCGGCAGTCCGATGATCATTAAAACCGCAAGCCAAGGTGAGTTCAAAGGGAGACGTTTCTTTACTTGTAGCCGTCAGCCGAATTGTACATACACCGAAAATTATAACGTTGTGTTTGAGGCGGACGACTAAACACGACAATTAACCTGCAGAAATAAGGGGCTTTGATTAGAGATGATCAAAGCCTTTTTTGTATCTGTCCTCAAGGCAAGACCTATACTTTGAAAAAGAGTGCAGAATAGGGCAGCCATATGCGATACGGATGGATTTTGTCAGCATTGTTCATCGCATCTAATGTTAGTGCGATACCTAATTTGAAACCACTGGAGTGTGAGTTAACGGAGACACCCCAAGATCATTTCTTGTTTTACCGAGAGCAAATGGTTTACCACAGTGAGCAGTTTGTCATATTTCAAAACTTCAAAGGCAGGGTGAGCACTCAAGTGGATGTTAAAACAGGAGAGTTGATCCGTACAACCTATATCGGCGAACCATTTAAACCTAAATATCAGATTTTGTTTGGTACTTGCCCCAATGTATCGCAAACCTTACAGATTTGGATGCTCAGTGAAGTGCCTTACGACAATTAAGTGAGATAATAAAAGTTATATAGATCACACTTTTAAACCCCACAGGCCCAGTCCTTGTCGATAAAATCATCTGAAAACGCGTGTTGAGTTTACATTTTCGCCAAACGGTTCAAAGTTGGCAAATTTGTGCTTGCACCGTCGTTCGCTTATAGCTAATATCCTCGTCGTTCCAGAGAAATGCGTCCGTAGCTCAGCTGGTTAGAGTATCGCCTTGACATGGCGGGGGTCGGTGGTTCGAGTCCACTCGGACGCACCATTCTGAATTGAATGGTTAGGAACACAAAATTTGGGTCCGTAGCTCAGTTGGTTAGAGTACTACCTTGACATGGTAGGGGTCGGCGATTCGAGTTCGCCCGGACCCACCAAATTTTAGAAAAAGCCCACCAAACGGTGGGCTTTTTTGTATCCATAATTTGTTGATACTCAGATTTAAACACCTTACTTTTCCTTTGCACACTTTCTACAAATACTCCGCATTGCCATCAGTGTAAATTTGAGTGGTTTTACAAGAATTTAACTCGTTCATCTAAACATTCATTGGAGCCCATTTCGAATTCGCGGCAAATCCAAGGCCTATTTTCATAAATCGTACACATTAATGTGTCTCTGTCTAAAGCTGCACACCAACCATCATTTAGCCGCATCATGGTTTCGCCTCCATACTGGTCACGTGCAATAAACTCTTCAGGTACGCCAGTATCTGAAATAATCATAACCTCGAGACGGCAACAACAAGCCTTACAGTTAGAGCAAGATACATCAGAGGGCAGGGGAGAGGGAGTTTTAGTTGGTATAATCATGAATAACTACAATTTGGTCAATTGTGCATGGTACCGTAAATTTAGCACGAATGAACTTTATTTCTGAAATAGAACACCCTATGAACGATAAACCAAGTGAACGCATTTTATGCGTTCACTTGCCCGCCTTTCCGAGTAAGTCGGTAGAACTGACAGTGATTCACACCAATTAACCTTATAGTCAGTGTAAATTTGAACGCCGATTCTTTGGCATACGTGTACTTTACACAAGATCTGCTTCTGTAAAGTTTGTTTTAAATGTGAAAGCAAATGGCGTATCTCCGTTTTCGCGCAAATGCTGAAGGCGTAACAAGGCTTCTTGTGGTGTTGGTATATAACCGTCTTCTACCCACCACAGAACATAGCTATCCTCCGCTAGACGATGAAACCATTCGCTTTTTCGGCGCATAAAATCTCTATGACCGGTACGAAACATAAAGTTTTTAAGTGAGTCAGTACTTTCCCAAATAGACATGTTTACAATCATGTTCGGGTCATCAAATAATTTAATGCTTGTTGCATCACCGGAGTCGTCTTTTAGACGCCAGATAAAGCCTTCACTTTCTTCAGCTATACCATTAATTAAGTCCAAATTGTCTACGAAATCTTTAATTTCTGGTGCATCCAAAGGATATTTAGCAAGCGCAATATTTAATTGAGCTAATTTCATTTCATGACCCTCCCTGGTCGATAAGCCTGTAATGCTGGTAAAAAGCTCTAAGTAGCTTTTCCTATTTTATCATGCAGTGTGTTGCTAGTGCCTTCAAAGGTCAATTGGAAAGTTAGTGACTGTGGCGAGTCATTGGATGGCAAAAAAGTCGTTTTATACATTGGTTATGTTGAGCATAAGCCCCTCTTTTCTCGCGATTATCGTCGGTAAGTCTCACTCAAGAGAGTTGCTATCTTGGATATGCAGCAGTACTCTCATTTTCTGTGGCAAGCCTTGCGCTTCTATACTTCTTATTGAGATTCGATCCTCACTTTTTGGTGTGTGAACGTGAGATAGTGTTCATGTCACTCTTTAATTTAAGTTGTTTGGCTGAACGTTAGGAGGAACTTTGATTACAAAGATAACAAGAAATGCCATTTTGCTTGGCCTAGTTCCCATTGCAGTTTTTGTTGTGGCTTTTAATTCAATAGCCAATTTTTACATCAGCTATATCAAAGAGACTAAAATAGACACCTATGTCGATTATTTACACCAACGATCCATGTATTTGGATGAGGCGATTGTAAAGCAGGTTTCGCAGTTAGATTTCACGTGCAGTAATAGTGATGTTAGAACATTACGCGACCCACGTTTTTATAACCGTTACATCCGTTTTATTGCGATGGAAACGAATGACGGTAAAACATGCTCCACGATTGGTCGCGAAGTATCTCATTTATCCAATGCGCAACGATTTCAGCTTGGCGAAAACTTTTTTGTATCACTTATTTTACCGGAACACCAAGATCAAGTTGAGTGGATGGTCATTTATGAAAATGAACATGTCGAAGTTATCTGGGTTCTCGATAATAGTTGGGTTAAAGAAGTGATCAAAACGCCTTGTGAAGACTGTTTGTTCGTCGAGTTTATATATGATGAGCCTGTATTTGGAGATTTAACAATAAGTCGAGGAAAACCAGCCATTGCAGCAGAAGAAGCGGCAGTTTCAAAGGAGTTATTCTTCTCGGCTGATTCTCAAGCCAATATGCTCATCAAAATACACAGTGGCGAGAAACTGAAGAGCTATGCTCAGGAAAGAGTCTTTCTATGGGGAGGCCTAGTCAGTGTGCTTATGGGGCTGGCTTTTGCGTTTGTATATGTGTCCAGTAAGAGCTTGAGAAAGTCTATCAAAGGCTTGATCCAGAATGGGATTAATAATGCGGAATTTGTCCCTTATTACCAAGCGATTGTCGATAGCCGTGATGGTGCGACAGTGGGGTATGAAGCACTGATTCGGTGGTCTCGTCGTGAGGGTATGGTGTCGCCAAACATGTTCATTGGCGCTGCAGAAGAAAGTGGTCTGATTGTCCCAATGACGAATCAGCTTATTCGTAAAATCATACAAGATCTTAGTGTGTTACCTGAGCATGTGTGGGTCAGCATCAATATTGTTTCTTCCCATTTAGAGTCAGGTGAACTCACTAAGTTACTGTCAGAACTGAATTGGCCATGTCCGAAGAGAGTGCATTTTGAGTTGACCGAGCGAATTCCTGTAAAAGATACAGAGGCAGCGAAAAAAGAGATTTTGTATCTGGCGAATAAAGGCTACAAGTTCAAAATTGACGATTTTGGGACTGGGTATGGCGGCTTTTCTTATTTGCAAGAGCTGGGTATCCGATGCTTAAAAGTGGATAAGATGTTCATCGACCCAATAGGCTCTGATGACCAAAAATTGAAAGTGTTAGATTCTATTGTCTCGGCAGCAAAGAAAGCGGAATGTGAGATGATTGCAGAAGGTGTAGAGAGCGAGGCTCAAGTCGCGTATTTGGCTCAGCATTCTATTTACCTTATTCAAGGGTATGTCTACGCTAAACCAGAGCCTATTAACAACCTTGCGATGACTTAAAGCAAGGCATAATGGGGCGTATTCATTATTAAAGGTGTCTTTCGGCACCTTTTTTATTACTGAACCTTTTTGGGTTCACTGCTCGATAGAACACCTGTTGAGGTCTTAGAATTCAAACGGAGTTTACAGAGAATATGAACGCCCGATTCTAGCATCGGGCGTTAGGATTTTACTTAGGAAGAAAGGGCGGCTTTTTTGGTTTTTAATGAAGCGATCAATTGAGGGAGCAATGACATAACAATCATCCCTAGCATCAAGCTGTATTGGAGAGGGGTGAAAGTCTCACCCAATAGCAGCAAACCTGACACAATGCCCGCGACAGGGTTGGCAATGCCACCAAAAGTAAAGTCAACGACCGACATACGCTGCAATAGCCAAACATACATGCCGTAGCCTAATGCAGTGTTCAGAATGATCACCCACAGCAGCCCAAGGGCATTCGTCATTGATAAGTTTTGAACGGCCGTAACGTATGGCTCTGGATTGTTTATTGCCAGCACGCTTGTTGCGACAGACATAATCACACCACCCAAAATGAGCTGCCATGTTAATACTGTCCACCAATGCATTTTCGTTCCTAGTGACTTCGTTACGCTACTGCCTACCACAATACACATGATGGCGGAGATCATCGCCAGCAAACCCATAGGGTTGAGCGAAATAGAGCTAGGATCAAATAAGAACCAAGCCAACGCAATCAAAGTCGCTCCGCTTATTGCCTGTATTGCGCTTGGCTGACGCTTATAGACTGCCCAGCCAAACAGCATCGCAAAAACGGGCACTGATACCATACCGACACCTGAGATCGCAGAAGGAAGCGTCAACGCCATGACAAAAATGAGACCAAAGAAGCAAGCGATGTTGATAGTTCCTAAAACAAGCAGCACTTTCCATTCACTCTTTTTCGGGAAAGATGGCTTTATTGCGAGGAGCAAAAGACCCGCAGGCAATGCTCTTAGCGCACCAAGTAAAACGGGAGGCCAGTCCGGAAGCGTAAACTGAGTAACAGCATAAGTTGTCCCCCAAAAAAAAGCCGGGATCATTGCAAGCAAAATGTTCATGTTAAATATCTTTGCGTTGAGATAATTAATTGTAAAGATATCGGTAAGGTTACTTTTTGTAAAGTATCTTTATGTTAAAATAAAAATTAAATGACGTTTGGAGAGAAACCATGGACGCAATTGATAGAGTGGTAGAGCAGTGGGCTAAGGAGAAGCCAGAGCTCGACACTGAACCGATGGCAATTATGGGTCGGCTAATGCGAATTGCTAAGCACATGGAGTGTCGGGTCGCTGACCTACATAAGAAGTACGATCTTAAGATGGGTGAATTTGATGTGTTGGCGACACTTCGCCGAGCAGGTTCACCATATTGCCTTACTCCCTCGGCGCTAATTGATTCGATGATGCTCACTTCGGGCGCGATGACGAACCGATTAGATAAACTCGAGAAGAAAGGCTTTATTACCAGAACACACAGTAAAGAAGATAGACGCAGTGTCACCGTTGAGTTAACTGAAAAGGGCTTAACCTTAATTGACAAGTTGATCTTAGAGCATGTGGACGTTCAGCAATCGCTGCTACATGGTTTAGAAGGTAATGAGAAAGCGCAGGTTAACCAGGCGTTAAGACTACTATTGCCTTTGTTTGAGTAAAAGATACAGGAAGGGTGGGACGGAATGAGAAGCAAAGAGTTAGAAGGTTATTTAAGTACCTTTATGTGTGCAGAGAGTGATTTTCCATTTGGGCCAGAAGCGCTTGTATACAAAATCAAAGGTAAAATGTTTGCGATTATTGCAGAGAGAAACGGTCGGGAGTATGTCAGCGTAAAAGTAAAACCAGAAGATGGAGAAGTCTTAACATCGCAGTTTACGGACATCACTCCTGGTTATCACTTAAATAAGCGTCACTGGATAACGGTTTATTTTAATGGTGATGTGGAAGATGGATTGATTCAGGATTTATGTGAACGCTCTTATACTCTCGTCGTTGCCAAACTACCAAAAGTGCAACGAGCATTGCTTGGTCAGTAATAGTTATTACAGAAAAATTCGCACCTTTTCCATCCTCAAGCTATATAAGTAAGTAGGCGGAAAAGTAGGAATGATATGCGAGCATTATCTGAATGGCTAAAAGAATATGGGGAGAGCCATCAAAATCCCATCAACCAAAAGATTCACACAATCGCAGTTCCGGGTATTTACCTATCTGTGGTCGGTCTAATTTGGTCAATTCCTCAAATCTCCATCTTGGGTTTCGAGTTTAACTGGGTCTGGATTGCTGTCATACCCGTATGGGTTTTCTATTTTCGTTTGTCTCTCAGCGTCTTTATGATGATGTTAGGGTATACATTAGCGTGCATCGGCCTGATATGGTCTTTGGAGGTATTGGCGCTGCCCGTAATGCATATTTCGATGCTCCTATTCGGTGTACTGTGGATCTTGCAGTTCATTGGTCACAAAATAGAAGGGAAGAAACCGTCTTTTTTCGAAGATTTGCAGTTTCTTCTTATTGGTCCAATTTGGGTGTTCCGAAAACATTAACTCACTCCGTAATTAACAAGCTGATATCTCCCTGTATTGCGCGATCATGCTAGCGTCCATAAAGTCGTAAAATGCGCAGCATGATGTGCCGCTTTCTCATTGCCATGACAAGCATTCGCTTCTGATTCACACTATCATTAGAGTGCAGCTAAAGCCGTTACTTTGCCTGAATGTTTGTGGCTAGTGACATTGTCACTTGGGGGGATGAATGTACGACCGACAACATAAATATGCCTATTGGCGAGAAGAGCGTAAAAAAGGCAAATGGCATTACATCATGAAGTCTTTTTTTATGATTTGTTGCGCACTATTGCTTGGTAAAGTCATTGGTTTATTCATTTTTGGTGAGCTGCACTCCCTGAGTGATATTTTGGAGCAACTGCCCGCGGATCTTTTTATCATGATGCTAGTGGGCTTCCCGGTTAGTGTTATCGGCTGGTATCACGAGGAGTCGAAGTTTTTCCGAGCGTTACGACGTAAAGAAAAGCGCTTGAAAATGAAACGAGATAAACAAAGCTAACTCTGCATCGAGCTTTGTGTTATTTACTCGTCTGATTCACATATTTCTTTCAAGTTATTCGGTATTTTGCGTTAGGCCTCGCAAGCATGTCATTAAACTTATTGCAAAAAACGACATCATGCATTCTGTTAGCCAATCTTGACAGGAACTCGTATTGCGAGGTGTTCCAGCAGCCTGAAGCTACTGGGCAGATAGAACGGAGGATATTATGGATAGTGAATCAATGCTTCATAGTCAGCAAATATATTTTTGTAATGATGAAGCGTTAGTCGAGCAGCAAACACAGTGTTTAGAAGTTCTTTACGATTACAACCAAACTCGGCCTTCTGAATCTGAAAAGCGTACAGAAATATTACGACGTTTGCTCGGCGCTGTTGGTGACAACTGCTATTTTGAGCCGCCGCTTCGGGCGAATTGGGGGAGGCATACATACGTTGGTGATAACGTGTATGCAAACTTTAACTTAACCCTAGTCGATGATACGTATATCTACATTGGCAATAGTGTCATGATTGGTCCCAATGTGACACTAGCAACGGCAGGCCATCCGGTTGAACCGGAGCTCAGAAGAGAAGTTGCGCAATTTAATATCCCTATTCATATTGGTGATAATGTATGGATCGGCGCTAACTCAGTGGTATTGCCTGGCGTCAAGATTGGAGAAAACAGCGTAATTGGTGCTGGTAGCGTGGTAACGAAAGATATACCAAGTAATGTTGTTGCGGTAGGGAACCCGTGTCGTGTATTGCGAGAGATAGGCGAACATGACAAAGAATTCTATTACAAAGAGCGTCAAATCACGCACAACATGTATCAACGATAACAAAGGTAAATGCCCATGGTTTATACGATGTCAGTATAGAAAAGTTAAAAAACGAAATTTAACATCAGGGTGTAAAGATTGGCGCTGTTATCTTCTGGTATTGATGAAAACGCGCCAGTATCGTTATTGTGGGCGTTAAACTTTTGCCATTCAGCATTCAGTGACACGTTATAATCTAGGTCGTATCTCACCCCAAACAGATAGCTGTCCCCATTCTTTGTATCACTGCTATTAAACTGTTGGCCGTAAACTATGTAGGGGGTCAATTTATTCACGTTGTAACTCGTTGTTGCGTACCAAGAGGAGGAAATGTTGCTGGTTTGTCCTTCAGCCATTATCACAACGTTATCAAGCTCATACCTTACGCCTAGAGAAAACTGGTCAATCGTATTGCCTTTTTCTTTTAGAACCAAACGGTCAATTAACATGGCTCCTCCTTCAGGTGTGGATTGCTTGGTATTGGAGAGAACCGTAGTTTGGTCATAATCGCCATGTAGATAAGAGAAGTTCAAACGGTAGGCATTTCCGCTGAGTGTTAAGTTTATTCCGGCTGTGTTGTCTGATTCGATCTTCAGTTCAGTATCTTCGTTGAGGGTGACATCACTGCTGTCTTTAAACCCTATAAACGGCATTGCAGTAAGCATGATTTGCTCATTGAGGTCGTGATTCCAGCGAATGGATAAACCATTGTAAGCGGTGATGCCTAATATGCTGTCATACACTTCATTTGGTGGTCGAGCTTGGGTAAAAGCGTGACCGACATAATTATACTCAGACATCAAAAACAGCGGCAGCCTCAATCGTCCCCCACGTATCTCTACATTTTTATAGGTATAAGCTAAATATGCCCACTCTAATTGGGGCGAGCTCCAATGATCTTGCGGACGCTTGACTATCTGTGCGGATGCTCGAAATGCCTTGTAAAAGTAATCAAGTTGCAGGCCGAAGGTTGTGTCACAATCGTAGCAGGCTTCATCATGAATAAAGCGGTTGACGAGAACCGTTGTGGAGTTATCCGACTTAGACCAAGATGTCGAACCAAAACCACTCAAAGACAGGTGATCTGATAACTCAATGGTGGCTAAGCTCGGAAAGGCGACAACACTCAGTGATAACATGGTCAAATATTTTTTCATATTAATCCTCCGAGCTCACCACACACAAAATACGAGCATTTCCAGGCACGCTCGAAGAAGGGGCATAACCAATCCGATTGGGCTTTTCTTGCATCCAAGTGATCAGCGCATCAATGCTAGAGTTTGCAATCACTTTGGGTGGTCTCGCTTTGCCTGAAAAAGACAAGCTCGCCCAGTGCGCGTTCATTTGCGCCAAGTTTTTATTGAGAAGGTAGCGATAGAACTCCGCTCTCTCCGCTGATGTCGCTGGCCAGTCAGATAGCTCAATTCCAGATAGCTCAATTCTCTGCCCTTGTAAGAGTTGCGTTTTTCCTCTGTACAACTTTCGCGCTTTATTGATGGTTAGGGGCGAGAACTCACTATTAAACGAGAAAACGGCGTAGCTCTCTGCAGCAAGTACTTGACTATCTATGGGTAGAAGGAAAACAACAATGAATAGGTAGCGTTTTATGCAGCGCAAAAGAAAACAGAGGAGAGAAATGTCGCCGCTCATCATCGCTACCTATATCGCATTTTCAATCTGGTACAACAGCTTTTCTCTACGAACAGGCTTGGGTACATAAGCGTCCATGCCTGAATCGAAGCAGCGTTGAATGTCATCATCCACAACACTTGCCGTTAGCGCGATAATGGGAGTCTTCGGAAGCCCCTTACTTGCTTCGTAGGCGCGTATTTGTCGCGAGGCTTCGAACCCATCCATGATCGGCATCATGCAGTCCATCAAAATGATGTCGAACCCGCCATCTTTTTGGAACATTTCGACCGCAACCTGTCCGTTTTCGGCCACTTCAAATTGATAACCAGCTTTGGATAAAAGCAGCGAAGCGACTTTTTGATTTACTCTGTTATCTTCGACGAGCAAAATCCGTTCTGAGCGAATAGGCGTCACGGTCGCTTCTGATTGTTCAGCATGCGAGGTTTTTTCAGGAGTGTGAGTGGTGTTTGTTGCCAGTCGCTTTTCATCAGAAACAATATTGGAAATGCGTAGTCCAATGGCTTTATCTAATTTCTCTTTCAACAAACCCGCTTTAAAAGGTTTGGGCACATAATCATCCATTCCAACATCAAAACACTTTTGAATGTCATCATCGACTACACTTGCTGTTAGCGCGATAATTGGGATTCTGATCGTCCGTTTTTCTTTTGCTTCAATTTGACGGATCATTTTGGTTGCTTCAAACCCATCCATCACAGGCATCATGCAATCCATTAAGATTAAGCTGTATTGATTCTGTTGAAACATATCTACGGCTTCTTCTCCGTTTACGGCGATATCAAAGTCGAAGCCCGCTTTTGTGACGTGTAATCCAGCGATTTTTTGATTAACGGTGTTGTCGTCGACCACCAAGATTTTTGGGAGAGTCTTAGCATTGGGTGTTGTCGTGTTCTCCTGGTTTGCTTGAGGGAAGTTTGCAGCACAAGTTTCAAGTGCTTTTACTAAGCGCTGTCCTAAGAGGGGTTGAGTTACCAATGCACTAATGCTGTTACCAAAATCACGTTGGGCACTATGAAGGTGTTTAATAAGACAAACTCGAACATTTTGCATGCAAAGTCTTTTCATTTCACCTAGATGTTTGGCTGCGGTATTTGGAGAAGTTTCTACGTTGATAACAATGATGCGCTCGTTATCAATCCACGTTGGCAGAGCATCCAGTGTATTTACTGATTGCTGAACATTGATGTGGAAAAAGCTCAACTCGTCACGCAGCTTTTGCTCCAAAGTAGGGTTGTTGCAAACTATCCATATATCGTTGTGATTAAGGGAGTGATAGCCATTGAACTCTTGAGTCACAATTGGAGCCGTAAGTTCGAAGAAAAATCGGCTACCTTTGCCTTTCTCGGATTCAAGCTGAATCCCACCGCCCATCAATTCTACCAGCTGCGTGCTAATTGCAAGCCCAAGCCCTGTCCCTCCAAACTGTCGGGTGGTGGAGTTATCTTCTTGGGCGAAAGGAGCAAATATCTTTTTTTGTTGCTGCTCATCAATACCGATCCCTGAGTCTTTGACTGAAAACTCGATGCTCGCTTCACCATTTTTGATTTCTCTAGTGATGACAGAGAGTTCAACGCAGCCTTGTTCGGTGAACTTTACGGCATTGGACATGAAGTTCATGATAATTTGGCGTATACGGTGATCATCCAACATAACGTGATAGGGCGTATTGCGGCTGATGCTGACTTGAACGTCGATGCCTTTTTCTTTCGCTTTCGGGGAAATAATAGAAGCAATATCGTAGATGGATTCACGAACACAGGTTGAATGAGGGCTGATAAGCAACATACCAGATTCAATTTTAGAGAAGTCCAGAACGTCATTTATTAGGCTCAACAGTAATTGCGAGGAGGTTTCTATCGTGTCGACATAATCACGCTGTGTCGCCGTTAGCGGCGTGTCTGACAAAACTTCTGAAATGCCAATAACGCCGTTTAACGGGGTTCGAATCTCATGAGACATATTCGCCAGAAAGCTACTTTTGGCTTTGCTTGCCTCGATGGCATCATCTTTCGCCTTTTCAGCATCTTCTTTGGCTTGAGTTAACTTTTGTCTTGACTGCTCACGTTCGTAACTCAGTTTTTTTACCTCTTTAGCAAACTTACTGAGCTCATCTTTCCCTTTGGTCAACTCTGTCAGTGGTGAGTTTTCATTGTTGTCCTCTTCGTAAGTGTCTCGACTTAGGAATTCGAGGACTAAATTCAAGTTGCCAGTGACCTTACGCACTAACCTCAGTGTCAAACTCACAACCAGCAATGTCACGAGGCTCATTAGCGCAATGAAGCCAATGCGGTGCTGTGTTGTTTCACTGATCGTCTTGGTTATATCCTCAATAAGTTGTCGTTCCATCTGGTCATCAACGTTGCGTAATAAACTTAAGCGTTTATAAAGCGCAGACAACCCGTCATCTATTTGAGCGGGGGTCAACACGCTAAGGTTTGATGGCTGCAACAAATTGGCTCGAAATGCTTGGCTTTTAACAAACACATTATCGGTAAAGGTTTCGATGAGAAGATGGACTTGCTGCTTATTCGCATTAAGTGTGACAAAACGTTCGAACAGCAGTTGTTGGTTCTGGATTAATGATTGAATACTGGCTTGGATAGCTGGATCGTAAATCTGCCCCTGTTCTGTGGATTCCACTAAGTATTTGCTGAGTCTATGCTCTTCTGTTGACCAAAACATTAACCACTCAAGCTGCATCAATGAGGAGAGGTGAGTGTTGGTTTCATAACTTACATGGCTGAAATAGACTCTATCCAAACTCAAAAGAATCTCTTTGAATGTGTCGGCACGCCACTCAGCAGCATCTAACTTATCTTCTGCATTATTGGACGAGAGCATTGACAGTGTTGCTTCTTCGAAATTCGTGAGCTGATTTAATATATCGGCATTGTCACCAAAAACAGGTGAAGCTGTATCTTGTAAAGTTTGAACGAGTTGGCGGGTTTCTTGAGCGTTATTCACGACCTTTGGATCGCTCATCAAATAATACAGTGAGGAAACACGATCTATATATTGGGAGAAGAGTTGTGCTTTTTGAAGTTCTTGAGCTTGGATAGAGAGGTTTTGTACATGTTTGCCCGCCAGAAGCAATAACAATAAGATTGGTAGTAGGACCAATCCAAAAAGTTTCTGCTTTACAGACAGGTTGTTCCAAGCAAATATCCCGACCACACGCGTTTCCATATCCAAAGAGTTGATATGAAAAGTGTAGTTTACCTATCTCAAATGTTAGATTTTAAGAGGAAATTCATACTTGCGAGATGGCGAAGTGTGACCAATATTGCAGAACGAATCCCCTTTAATTAAATGAACGCGATAAATTATTCAGTTAAGCATAGTTGCTGGCGGTTGAGTCATCTATTGCTTGGCGTTGTTGCTCAAACTCTATGATTTCTTCTGCCGGCACCGGTCTACCCAAGAAAAAGCCTTGAACAACGTCGCAGTGAAGCGATTCCATCCTTGTTAGTTGGGTCTGGGTTTCTATGCCTTCAGCTACCACTCTCATTCTTAGGTTATGAGCCATGGATATAATCGCACGGACTAATGAATCATCTTGTTCATTGTTTTGGATTTGAGCGATAAATGAACGGTCAATTTTAAGCCCATCAAACGACATTTGTTGTAGGTAGGCGAGGGCTGAGTACCCAGTTCCAAAATCATCTAGCCACACTTCTACGCCGTTAGCTTGTAATTTTCTGAGCACGTACTGCGCTTTCTCAATATCATCAATAAACAGAGACTCTGTCACTTCAACATGAATGGTTTGAGGGGGGACTTGATATTGTTGTAAATATTTCGAAAAGAGCTGACTTAAATCTTGGCGGTAGATCTGCCTAGGAGACAAATTTAATGCGATATGAAAATCAGCAGTGAAATGACCCGCCCATTGTGCTCGCTGGCTAATTGCTGTCTCGATGAGGTATTCACCAAGCTCTAAAATTAAGTCACTTTGTTCTGCAATCGGGATAAATAATTCTGGGCTGATATAACCCTTCTCTGGGTGATTCCACCTAACCAATGCTTCGACACCAATCAACTGGTAGGTGTTGAGGTCGAACTGGGGTTGATACCAAAGCTCGAACTGAGATAAATCACGTATTGAGCGGCGCAGTTCCTTTTCTATGTATAAGTGCTGCTTCACGGTCTCATCAAACGCGGAATCGTATATCGTCATGATATCTTTGCCGCGTCGTTTAGATTCTTGCGCCGCCAGTGAGGAGAGTTGTAAAAGAGACTCTGCGTTTGAGCCAAATTCCGGATACACCGCGACTCCAAGGCTTGCCGTAATTTGAATATCGTTCTCTTCCAAGTTAAAAGGAGAAAGCAATTGGCGATGAATATCGTCCGCTTTTTCTCTAGCGTGGAGGCTGTCTTTGCATGGAAAGACCAGCACAAATTCGTCAGCGCCGACTCGGCTTACGATGGTTGAAAGACGGTAAAGAGGCTGGAAGTAACTCGGCAAACGACCTTGAAGTTCTGAGGCGAGATGACCTAGCAATTTATCTCCGATGCTATGCCCGTAGTTATCGTTAATATGTTTAAAGTCATCCAGATCAATAAAAACAACCGCGAGTGAGGGAGATCTGCGGTTCGTTATTTGCTTTTGGATATCAATGAGCAACTTTTCTCGGTTAGGCAGGGAGGTAAGAATGTCGTGATACGCCATGAACTCCACCCGGCTTGTGTATCTGTTCACTTTGTTCGACATTTTGTTATACGCCGAAATAAGATCACCCACTTCATCTTTACTTTTTATATCAGTGATTGGTAGTGCTTGAGTATTTGACTCTGTAAATTGTTCTTTAAGTTGTTTGAGTGGTTTTATTAATGAGCGACCCAAAGCATACGCGATGGCACTTCCGAGCAGAACGGATATCGCACTGATCGTGAGCAGCAAGTTAAACATCTTTTGCTTATCGTTTGAGGTAAGCGCTTGTACTTGCGCAATGTTTTGTTCTTTCTCTTCTAATAGATGTGCTAGGTTCAGTTCAAGATACACAGCGCCCAGTGTGATATTCGATTGCTGAATCGGTGCCGCAATTTCTAATTGATGTTTAGAAAAAGAAATGAGAATTCTAGACTCTTCTATTGCTTTCAAAATAAAGCGAGAACGGTAATGAGGCTGGGCAAACATACTCAGCTGAGTCGTACCGTCGTGAAAGATTAGCCCTTCATTATCAACAACGTGTATCTTCGAGACATCTGGTTGGCTTAATGTTGCTTTAATCTGCTCGTATGCTTGGCTGATATTATCCGTATAGAGTGGGTCAAAAAGTTGCTTTGATAATAAGTCTGCGTAAACCAATCCTTTTTGCTTGACGTAAGACTCTGTTTTTTCTTGTGAGTTCTCGGTGATTTGGCGGGTTAAGTTATTTGAGTACGTATCGTAACCATGCATATATAGTGCGAGGTTTATCACTACGACAAACAGGACAACAAAAATGGTCGAGCAAATGTATTTAGTTTCGAGTGAGAGTTTGTGGAACATCAATCCACCTTCGGTAACAAGTGAATAGATGTTCGAACGGTATTTAAGGACGCGGACATTTCTGGCGTTAGAGCGGTGATCTTTTTCGTGTTTTGGAACTGTTTAAGTGCTAAAGCACCTTGCTGAGATGCCTCCATACCGAGCAATATTGACGTGATTTTATGTTGCTGATCTTGGCTTAAGGTCGGAGAGACGAGAATTAAGTCTCTAGGTATTTCTACCGAGCGAGCGAAAATCGTTAGTTTGTCTTTCATGCTTTCTGGAAGATCTTTAGGGTTGCTCCAATTGAAATTGCTGAACGCTCCTGCTACGACTCTCTGCTTATACACCCATACTGAAAGGTTGATTTCATTCGATTGAGCCAAGTGCTCGTCAAGGAATAAATATCCAATACTATCTTTGGCTGGTTTGTCATCGGAGGAGGGGAGGTATTCTAATTTTTCCCCTTGATTAAGCAGTGTAATAGCGGGTAAGTAATAGCTGCTGGTGGATGTACGTTTTTCAAAAACAAGTGTTTTTCCGCGCAGGTCAGAAATCGACTCGATACCACTCTCTTTGTGGGTAAAGAATACCGTATGATATTTTTGTAAACCTTTTTTCCAGCGTATGGCAATGGCTTGGCTGCCAGACTCTGCCTCGAGGGTCATTGCATTGAAGGGGGTAGCTGTTGCAATTTGAACGGTGCCATTTTTTAGTGCCACCGCGAGCTGGCGATAATTTTTAAATACTTTTACAGCACCCTTGGTGTATCCGTATTCAGCCAAACCATTGGTCACGTACTGCGTAAAAGGCGTCGACTTTTTGATTTTGCTTTGAGCTTTATTGGAAACAATGCCAAACGTGAATGTTTTTTCTATATTTTCTTGTGCACTGACGACAAAAGGCGAACTCAGCAAAGTGAGTGATAACAGAGTGCAGGCAGGTTTCATCCGGCTTCAACTTCCTTCTGGTGCATGTCAGTAATATTTAGCATTTATCAATGCGCCCCAAATCAATAGTAAAAACAGTATGATGTACAAATTTCGTTTTACTAGCGCACTTTTATAACGTGACTTGGTCACTTATTCCGTTCAAATAGTACCGAATTTGAAGTTTATGTACAGGATGAATGTTTCACCGTGGGTTTGAATTCACTGGATTCTTAGTCAAGTTCAGTAGTGTCTGTGAGCGAGTACACCTTCTTTATCATGATGTCGTGTTAAGAAAATCTCTCCAATTGCTTTTGATATTTTTTCTCGAGTGCTTCATTACCTGCTGCACGTTCAAGTTGAATCATGAGCTGTAAAGAGGGTTTCTTAACGCCATACATTTGATTAAATCTCATTAATCGAATTCTGGCTTCAGTGTAATTGCCGCTATCAATTTCTAGCTTGGCTAGCTGCAAAATAGATTTTGGCCTATGAGGGTCATGATCAATAGCTCGGGCGAAGTAGTATTTCGCTTTGTCTTTATCTTGTGACTTCAACGCGCAAAATGCGGCGTTTTCATAACTGGCCGGAATGAGATAGTAATAAGGTTGCTCAATGGCTCGATTAAACATTTGATCGGCTTTCTCGAAGTCACCCCGCTTGCAAAGAAAGGTGCCGTAGTTATTGAGCACGTTACCGTTTTTGGTGTGTTGGCGTAGAGAGCGTTTATACATTTGCTCGGCTTTAGCATCTTCACCAACCGTTTCATAGTAGTGAGCCATCGATAACTGAGCACGATAGTATTGAGGTGCGTGGGTTAAGGCTTGTTGCAAGTTATCATGCGCGCGAATCATATTGCCGCCTTCTAAATAACCTAGGCCAAGTGCGATACGTGATTCTGCCATTGCTACAGGATCGGCTTTAACGACAGGACTACCATCTTCTTTCACCGTCACGCAGCCCACAAGTGCAAACTGAGAGATTAATAGTAGTGCACCGAGCTTTGTTGTTTTCATTCTTTGTCCCTACATCCCTGAATCTCCCAGCATGATATGAATTACGTAGCAAAAGCCTATGGAGGAAAAAACACTATGCGATCAGGTTTGCAAACTGGTATGAAAAAGCCGCCATATGGCGGCTTGGTTCACATATTACATTTAGGCATCATAAGCGCTTTGTTTGCGTGCTTTGAGGTTAATCGTCTTTAGTAAAAGCGTCTTCACTGAAGTGATCAAGATCATAAGGTGTTTGCTGGTAAACGCAGTAGTTCAGCCAGTTTAAAAAGAGGAGATGTCCATGACTTCTCCAACTGGCAATTGGTGGATTATCAGGATTGTTGTTTGGATAGTAGTTGACGGGAATGGCTGGTTCCATGCCTTCACTTAAATCGCGGATATATTCGTTATGTAAGGTATGCGAATCGTATTCAGGATGCCCAGTAACAAACACATTTCTCTTGTCTTTTGTTGTAGCTAAGTAAACACCTGCAACATCCGATGTGGCTAGGATGTCTAAGTCGGTATGTTCTTCTAAAAAGTGAGGTGAAAAGTCAGCATAGCGTGAATGAGGCGCTAAAAATGTGTCATCAAACCCACGTAACATAGGATGGAATTGATGATGAATCTGGTGATGGTACACGCCTGAAAGTTTTTCTTTACGCGTTTTTTTAGGTAGATCGTAGAGCAACTTCAGCCCTGCTTGTGCTGCCCAGCATACATAAAGAGTCGATGTCACATGATCTTTTGCCCATTCCATGATGGTTTTTAGGTGGTCCCAATAAATGACATCTTCAAATTGAACCAAACCTAGTGGGGCACCAGTAATGATCATGCCATCGAAATTTTTATCTCTCACCATTTCAAATTGACGATAAAAAGTATCCAAATGTTCGGTTGGCGTATTTTTGCTTGGGCGGTTATCAATGCGCAATAACTCGACATTGACTTGTAATGGGCTGTTTGAGAGTAGACGCAAAAACTGAGTTTCAGTTTCTATTTTTTTGGGCATCAGATTCAGGATCAGCACTCGTAAAGGACGTATTTCCTGACTCGCAGCACGCGTTTCACTCATTACGAAGATGTTCTCTGTCCTTAGCACATCGGTGGCTGGTAATTGATCTGGAATTCTAATTGGCACGACTTTCTCTCCCTAAGTATAGTCAATCTAGACGTCTATACTTCTAAAGCTAACTTAATTAAGTTTAGATGTCGATACGAAATATGACTTTTCAATCTACTCTTTACATTATGGTAAACCGAGCTCGAAGCTGTCACACAATTGTGACTAGAGCGGAGTTTCTGATGAGATATGTTTGAAACGCTGTTCGTACTATTTGCTGGTAATTATGTGATCACGTTAATATGCGAAAGTGACTTCGTTGTAAGGAAGTCTCAGATTAATGAGCCATACTAAAAACAATCAGCTCACCAATATGCATTAAAGTGTGTATTTGGAAACATCGTCAGTGGAGGACATTATGTTCGGTATTTTTAAAAGAAAGACAAAAATTCAGAGCATCGCTCAAGAGGTTCCTAGCGTACTATTGCGCTTGTTTGGCGATAAAGATACTTATACGCCGAAAGAAATTGATCAAGCCCTTCAAGAGCTTGGTCATGATAAGAGCAAGGATCTAAGTCATTATCAGTATGCCTATGGAATGTTTGCCAATGAAGCTTCTTACGAGCAGCTAGGGCTGACGGATGAGTTAGGTAATTATGGTCACTTTCAACGAGAAGTGGGCAAGATGCTGCTCAATACACCAGAGCCAATTGATATGCACATCTACTTTGAAATTGCTCGGCAGCACCAAAAAGCAGGCCTGTCGCTTACTCATCAAGAAGTGAGTGAAAGCGATGGCGTGTGAATGTCTCTATATTCAAGTGATCACGCTGTGAATCCTGCATTTTGAAGCCGCTTGAGTAAGAGGTATTCCATCGAGAGATGAGTTGGGTATAATGCGCGACCTAATTATCCGGACGTGTTGTCGGTTACATTTCTGTTGAGCGTTAATGCCTTATGTTCAAAATGCTTGTCTCTATGCCGCCAATGTTGGCGCTGTCGATCGCGATTGTATGTGAAGTGATTGCCACTTCCTATATTCCCAAAACAGAGCAATTTACGAAAATGATGCCTAGCACAGTCGTTCTGATTGGTTACGGCATTGCTTTCTTCTTGCTTTCCGTCACGGTAAAAACGATGCCTGTTGGGGTTGTTTACGCCATATGGAGTGGAGCGGGTATTGTTTTAGTTGCTACGGTTGGCTACTTTGTTTATGGACAGCGGCTAGATTTGCCTGCGATTGTTGGTATTGGGTTTATCCTCACTGGTGTGATGATCGTGAATCTGTTATCCAAGACTGTAGGACACGGATAACCAACACTACTTGTGATGCCAAATAAAAAGCCGTAGCGAGAAATTGCTGCGGCTTTTTAATGTCAATCCAATAGTTAACTTACTAGTACCTCAAGCATTTTGCTTTGTTGACGATGTTTTCGATTGCGATACATCACGGCGGCGAACGCTGGGAGGCTAAATGTGATAAATCCTAATATCAGTGCATATGCACCAGCTTTTGCGCTAATTCCTGCTGGTACGTCAAAAGATACAACAATCGTCACCAAGCAACTCATCAAGCCTAATCCTGCCACTAAACACATTCCTATTTTTCCGCCCGCAATTCGAAATGGGCGCTCAATATCTGCGTGTTTGTAGCGTGAGACCAAAAAGCTAACAAAAATACAGATGTACATCACCATATAGAGCTGAGTCATCAGGATATTCAATAGCCACATGCCTTGATTGACGTTTGGAACAAAAATGAAAACCAAAGAGAGCACGCTAACAATCGCGCCTTGCAAGAGCAACAATGAGACGGGGGCTTGGTTGCGGTTTTCTTTGGCGAGCGACATCGGCATGAAACTATCTTTTGCGGCAACATGCAGACTTTTAGTTGGGGCGATTATCCAGTTATTCAGGCTTGCAAGCGTGCCAAAAACAATAGCAAGGGCAATGACAGGCAGCAGGAATGAGAGGTGCAGATCATCAAAAAAAGTTTTGAAGGCAAGTATCACTCCTTCACTCAAACTAGAATGGTCACTTGAGACGACCGAAGAAATAGACAGTGAGCACGCCGTCAGAGAAACCAAGATTAAGGTTGTGGAGATCAGCAGAGCTTTGGGATAGGCTTTTTGCGGATTTTCTACTTCGCTTGCATAAGAGGTCGTGATTTCAAGGCCTGTAAGTGACAGAACTACCGCAGTAAAACCAGCTCCGATCCCATCTTGAGAAAGGTCCGGCAACCAGTCAGATATGTGGCGAAGCGAGATATGAGACTCACCAGGATGGGTATACGCCCAGTACCCGCCTAATCCGATAATCAATAGAATCGGAAATATCAAACCTAGGGTGCCGAATACATTTGTAATCAGGGAAGAGAGGCGCAAGCCAAAGATATTAACTAAAGTTAACGCCCAAAAAATCACATTAATCATCACCAACATAAACATGTTGTTTTGCGCCAGGTCTGGGAAAAAAGGGTAGGCCCCCGTTGCAACAATGAATGAAATTAACGGTGGATAGTAAACAATATTTTCAGCGTATTGATACCACACGGTGGCAAAGCCAAAGTTTGGCCCTAGTGTTTCTTTGCCCCAAAGATATACACCACCTTGCTTTGGATAAGTGGTACTTAGCTCAGCACACACTAGCGCTGTAGGGACAAAAAAACAGAGTCCAGCAAGTAAGAAGAAAGAAATGGCATGGCTACCAAACAAAGCCGCCCCAGGAATGTTCCTTATGCTGTCGACCGAAGTTACGGTGATCATGATGATAGAGAAAACACTCAATTTAACGGCGGATTTAACGATATTGCTCATTCGATACCTTTAATGGATGAGCGCACAACTTCTAGGCTATAAAAGTAGCGTGCTACAAGTAAGACTCGCGTATTGTAGATTCCTCATAAATAGTGGGTATATAGCGAAAAACGGTATGTATTTATCCGAAAATGAGCTGAAAACAACGCGCTTTATTTCTTTGGGGTATAAACGAGTGATATGTCGGATAAATAAACACTTATAGCGGTGAATTAGAACCTTTGGGTAAAGGTTTGACTTTCCCCTAAGGTCAAGGAGTACATTAATGCCATATCGAAATGAAACGATGGAGAAACACAATGGGATGCTGTAACCAAGCGCCAAAAGGTGGCACCGGAAAGTTGTCTTACTTGTTCAGGGTAATGATTATCATGTTTATTGTTATTTTCATGATAGCTGCATTATGGGGTTAAAAAAACACCATTATCTAGCGCATTGAAAGCACAAAGTTATGTTTGTCCAAACTTTATGAAAGTGCGGTAGATTAATCACTCCAATCGATGTTAACGTGGTGATTCATCTTTGCTGCTTTTTCATCCCCCTACATATTTCTGCAAAGTTCTTATTGTGTAGTGTGTCGAAGAACCATAGAATCCGCGCGCTTTAATTTATGTTATTAGCGCTATCAATGATAAAAGTGCAGTCCATTATCATTGTTTTTATCACTTATAGATGGGCACATCTGACAATACTCACATGAATAAATACCAAAAGCCTGAATTCAAGGCTGAATTTCTTTTGCCTCGTTACTGGGGAACCTTAATTATCATCAGCGTGATGTACTTACTCAGTCTCCTTCCTTTCAAAGTTCAGTTAGCATTAGGACGTGGCATTGGCCGTTTAGCTATGCGAATCATGAAAAAACGTCAAGTTACGATTAGGCGCAATCTTGAACTTTGCTTTCCTCAGATGGAAGAATGCCAACGCGAAGCAATTTTAAAAGACAATATCGACAATACAGGTATTGCGCTATTTGAGACCGCGATGGCATGGTTTTGGTCTGATAAACGGGTAAACAAACACGTTACGATAAAAGGAATGGAGCACCTCGAGGCTTTAGAAAAATCAGGCAAGGGGGCATTAATGTTGGCCGTACACTCGATGAACTTAGAGTTAGGTGCTCGTGCTTTTGGCATTAAAAAGTCTGGAACTGGTGTTTATCGTCCAAACAACAATCCTTGTTTTGATTACTTTCAATACAAGGGGCGTTCTCGCTCTAATCGTACGCTTATTGACCGCAAGAACGTTAAAGCCATGCTTGAAGCGCTTAGAACGGGTGAGCGGGTCTGGTATGCACCGGATCATGATTATGGAAACCGACGCTCAACGTTTGCGCCATTATTTGCCGTTAAAAATGCTTGCACGACGACAGGTACAAGTCTGCTGGTTGATTCGACAGATTGTGCCATCGTGCCTTTTACGATGGTAAGAGGAAAAGACGGACACTATACCTTGACGATTAGTGCGCCAGTCGACGGTTTCCCGAAAGAAGATCCTCAAGGTGCGGCAGTTTTCGTGAATAAGATAGTTGAAACGTCAATCATGGCAAGTCCGAGCCAATATATGTGGCTTCACCGTCGGTTTAAAACCAGACCTGAAGGCGAGGATTGTTTGTACAAGCCCAGACTTATCCCTAGCTTGGCATAGCATAGAAAGAGCTTAAAAAAGCCCAAGGAACATACAAACCTTGGGCTTTTACGTTCTATTCTTTTTCTATTTACAAGTAGCGGCCTTTTAGGTGCGCTTGGAAGTGCTTAGCATTTAGTGTTTCACCCGTTGCTTCTCTTACGAGGTCATCTGTTGTTAATAAGCTACCTTTACTCCAGATGTTCTTCGACAGCCAATCGAATATCGGCGTCAGATCGCCAGAGCGAATAACCGCGTCCACATCTACCGTTTGCTTCATTGCGGCCATGAATTGGGCTGCGTACATCGCACCGAGAGTGTAGGATGGGAAATATCCAAAACTTCCATCCGTCCAGTGAATGTCCTGCATACAACCGTTTTTGAAATTCCCTTCCGTTGAGAGCCCCAAATACGCTTTCATTTTTTCGTTCCAGAGCTCTGGTACGTCTGTATGCTTGATGGCACCGTTCATAAGATCACGTTCAATCTCATATCGAAGAATAACGTGGGCAGGGTATGTTAATTCGTCCGCATCTACGCGAATAAAGCCTTTCTCTACGCGAGTGTAGATTTTGGCTAGATTGTCTTTTTCAAATTCATCCCCAGAAAAATGCTTGGAAGCCATGTGAGCAAGGTGGTCGATAAATGCGTTGTTTCGTCCTATTTGCATTTCAAAGAAGAGCGATTGTGACTCATGAATTCCCATAGAGCGGGCTTGACCAGCTGGCGTTCCTGCTAAATTTTTTGGTAGTCCTTGCTCGTATCTGGCATGGCCAGTTTCGTGGACGATCCCCATCAATGATTGGACAAACTCGCTTTCATCATAACGTGTTGTAATACGCACATCTGTTGGCACACCGCCACAAAATGGATGGACACTTTCATCAAGCCGACCGTGTTCAAAATCGAATTGAAGTAGCTTCATGACTTCCAGCCCTAGTGCTTTTTGTTTTTCCGCAGGGTAGTGCGCAGTTGGCAATAAGATGTTGTCTGATTGCTGTTTTTCAAGCGCTTCGTCTATCAAGGAAGGTAGCCACGTTTTTACGTCAGCAAAAAGCGCGTCTAACGATGCAGACGTTGTGCCTGGTTCATAAATATCAAGCATGGCATCGTAAGGCGTTGTGCCGTTTGCTTCGGCTCTAATTTGCGCTTCTTCTTGCGATAGCTTGACGACTTCTGCCCAGTTCTTTTCAAAGCCAGACCAGTCATTTTCTCCTCGTTGCGTACGCCATGCATGTTCACATTTGGAGCCAGCAAGAGATTGAGCTTGAACTAATGATTCTGGTAGCAAGTTAGCTTGTTGCCATTCACGTTTCATTTCTCGTAGGATGGACTTTTCACTCGCAGATAGCGTCTCTTCTTCTGCCTGAGCGAAAAGCTCGCCCAAGTGTGGCTGAGTCATCAATGAGTGGATGTGTACATCAATGAGTGGATGTGTACATCAAGCTCTGCCATAGCATTGGAGCGTGCTTCAGCGCCACCAGATGGCATGACCGCTGCTTGGTCCCAACCTATGATGGCAGAGAGGTGCTCAAAGTTTGCCACTTTTTTGGAATGTTCAATGAGTTTTGTAAATGCTTTCATGTGACTACTCTTATTCTTTGTTCTTTCCCTAAACACCCGATAACGGGTCCTTTACGTCGAGTTGCACGAAACAACCTGCGTTAATTTACTAATAATTAACAATTAATCGTCACTCATTGTCCATAAATTCACTCAGTTGTATAGCTCTCTTAAAAAAGAAGCTTGCGAATCTCGTGGATTGACGGTATTGATGACGGATTAACAATTAATTATCACGATAATATGGATATCTTGAATTTTGAGGCATTTATTATTGCCATCACTATTTTAACGCTAACGCCGGGTTTAGATACGGCCCTTGTTATCCGTAATACCAGTCGCGCGGGTTTAAAAGACGGATCTACAACCAGTTTAGGGATTTGCTTTGGCTTATTTGTGCATGCTTTCTTTTCAGCGGTTGGTATTTCGGCCATTCTGGCGCAATCTGCAGAGTTGTTCCAAATCGTAAAAATGATTGGTGCAGCTTATCTTATTTGGCTTGGTCTGAGCAGTTTAAAAGCCCTGATGTCGTCGAAGAATGGTTTGTCAGTGACTGAGCAGGTTCATGAAGTGTTTAATGGCAAACGCTCTTTTAGAGAGGGCTTTCTTTCTAACGTCTTGAACCCAAAAACGGCAGTTTTCTACTTGGCGTTCTTGCCACAGTTTGTGAATCCAGAAGGTTCTCCTTTGCTTCAATCAATGATGATGGCATCCGTGCACTTTATTATTGCGATGGTTTGGCAGTGTGGTTTGGCTGGCGCACTTAACTCAGCTAAGAGCCTGTTAAAGAATGCAAGCTTTATGAAGTGGATGGAAGGGGCGACGGGCGCTGTCTTAGTCGCACTTGGCGTAAAGTTATTGATTGAAAAGCCCGTGTAATGCGCAATATTTACCACCTTTTGATATTGCTCGTTGTGTTTATTACTGGCGTGGTTGGTGCCATTGTTTGGCAGACATGGCCACAGGTACAGTTTGCGCAACGTGGCATGACCTGGTCTTGGCACTGGGGCTATTTCGAGCCATTTTCCAATGGAATACAACAGACGCGAACTCAAGATACGAAACAGCTATTACTTCGACGTGTGTATATGAATGACGGTATTGTCGTTTTTGTCTCGACAACAATGGACAATAACTTTGAAGTTGATGTTGTAAAAGAGCAAAGCTGCGAACCTAAAACGACAACTTGGGCTTCAGTATCCGTTAACCATCAACGCATGAGACATGTGCCGATGGTTTGTGATGCACTGGGGCAGAGCTACTTCTATCGCTACATCGGGAAGCATCTTGAATCGATTGAAGTTGGGGTTGGAGATTCGTTCGTAACAGAGGCGTTTTCAGACTGGCCTCTATCAGAGCTGAAGTCGGATCAATTCAAGCAAAAAAATGCGAAGTTTTTTCAAGAACGTGGAGAAAAGGTTGAGCATCAATGGTTGCGAGATTAACCGCTTAGCTTAAGATAAAATAAAGCCCGCTGAATACCAGCGGGCTTTATGTTTTTTACCATTTCCAATTTACTTTCAGCGATTGACGGTTCATTACTGAACACTTGTCATGTCACTAAGCTTTTACTGCTTCAATTTCATCAGATTGCGATGCTGAGCTAAAGAACAGCTTGGTTTCTGCCAGTACGACGTGACG
The DNA here is from genome assembly GCF_024744415.1 of Vibrio sp. RM-41-2B. Lineage (NCBI taxonomy): Bacteria > Pseudomonadati > Pseudomonadota > Gammaproteobacteria > Vibrionales > Vibrionaceae > Vibrio > Vibrio sp. RM-41-2B. Next base: position 94,320 of record NZ_JAMQWD010000051.1, read on the forward strand.
CAGTGCGATCAAACCGATTAGGTTAGGAATCGCCATCAGACCATTTACGATATCGGCGAGTAGCCAAATCATGTCTAGATGGAGGAACGCGCCTGATGCCACCAAACCAACGAAAATCAGCTTATAAGGAAGCACCGCTTTTGTACCAAAGAGGAACACAACGCAACGCTCACCATAGTAGTTCCATCCAAGAATGGTTGTGAATGCAAAAAACATCAAACCAATTGACACCAGCATTGGGCCAAATGTATCCGCATTCAAACCTACCGCAAAGGCATGAGTCGTCATTGCTGCACCAGAAAAGTCGCTTTGCCATGCGCCAGTAAGGATCAACGCTAGGCCCGTCATGGTACAAATAATGATGGTATCAAAGAAGGTACCTGTCATTGAAATCAGGCCTTGTTTCACACAAGAGTCTGTTTTCGCTGCCGCTGCTGCCATAGGCGCGCTACCCAAACCAGATTCGTTTGAGAATACGCCACGAGCGATACCTGATTGGATCGCCAACATGATACTTGCACCTAAGAAACCGCCGGTCGCTGCTGTTGATGTAAATGCTGAAACCAGCACTAATTCAACGGCATTGAACAATTGGTCTGCATTCATGATGATCACGCTTAAACACGCCAACACATAAAATACAGCCATAGTAGGAACCACTTTTCCTGCAACGTTAGCAATGGATTTGATACCACCCAAAGTCACGAAAGCAACCAAAAGAGTCAGTACAAAGGCAGAGAGCTCACGGTCAACACCGAGAGATATCTCACTTGCATCCAGAATCGCGTTTACTTGTGGAAACGTACCGATACCAAAACAAGCAACACCCAAAGCAAACACTGCAAACATGATCGCGAGGGCTTTTGAGCCAACACCGTATTGCAGGTAGTACATCGGGCCACCAATCATTTGGCCTTTATCATCGACTCTTCGGTATTTAACCGCTAACAAACATTCGGCGTATTTAGTCGCCATTCCGAAAAGGGCGGCGAGCCACATCCAGAATAGGGCACCTGGTCCACCAAGTTTGATCGCGGTGGCAACACCAACAATGTTACCAGTACCAATCGTTGCTGAGAGCGCAGTACAAAGTGCTGCAAAGCTAGAAACGTCACCTTGTTTATCAGATGACTTATCTTTACTGAATACCATCGCTAGCGCTGTTGGGAGATGTTTAAACTGGATCAAGCCGAGGCTAAAAGTGAAGTAAACACCGGTACCCACTAGCAAAATAAGCAGTGGTGGACCCCAGACAAAATTATCGATGGTTTGTAGTAAAGATTGTAGGTCGTTCATGATTTCCCCTTAATAAAACAACTAATAAGGAGAAGAGGGAAAGGACGAGATCAACGATCTCTAAAAGAACTAAGCTATTGGTTGTAGGCGGGAAGGCCAAGCAAAATAGTTAGGTTGTAACTTTCCACTCCTCTGTCCTTTTGCCTGAGAGTTTCACCTTGCGTGAGTGCAAGACTTGCTCCTTCGGCGACCGATTTAACGGTTCTCTCCAGAGGTTCCTCCAACTACAGTCCCCGCTACCTAGGTAGCACCTGAAATAGTTAATTCTTCGGCGAGTTATGCTAATCAAATGTTAAAATTTGATTAATAACCACTCTCCTGCAGTCTTCATCGGAACAATTACTCAATTAAATGAGTAAAGGTTAGTTAATGATGCTGGTCATCATTAACGTGTGAACTCTATCATGTTTTTGGTCCATTTCAACACCCTATATCAATTTATTTTCAACGAAATAACCCTACTTATTTTCACGAAGCTACATTTACCAAGTTTTTTGTGTGAGCAACTGCATAAACAAAACTCATTGGGCTAGGAAATAGAACCAAGAACACACTTCAGAACGATAAATGTGTTTCGATTATTACGGCATAAGTTATTCAATTGAGAACACAAATTTGATTAAAATCGAAGCACTTATTTTAAAATCTACGTTAAGTTGACCTTATGGGGCGTATAAATGAGTTACAATAAATCTTTGTGAAACCGTCTATGGACCTAGGCAGTTTTTCATGAGTGGACAAGGAGGCGGTATGACCAGATTATTAGCCATTGCGGTGTTGATTGCAGTAGCATTTGTGCTGTTTCGTTATCGAACCAATGAAAAAGTCCAAAAAGCGACCGTTATAACATTAATTGGCGCCTTTCTGATTTATACAGCATCAATTATGTTTGCGGAATTGATCCGCTAGCAAAGTAAAAGAGTCCTTGGAGTAGTATACGGTGAGTTCTCAGAACAAGATGGAAGAACAAGACGACGTTGTTGTCATTGAAGAGCGTGACAAACGTACTCATATCTATATCGCGATTGCTGCGGTATTAGGCTTGGCATTTGGTGGCCTTGTTGGATCGATTGTCACTGCGAACAAGTGGGAATCGACTTATCATGTGCTAGAAGAAAAATACCAAGCGTTGACGCAAGATAAAACGCAGTTGGTGTCTCAAGTAAAAGTGCGCGAAGAAGCGCTCGACCAAGAAATACAAGATAAAGTCACTGAACTGCTCGCTGCGAAAGATGAAGCGCACGAGAAAGCGCTTAAGAAGTTACAAAAGCAATTGACTGAGGTCGAGAAAGTTAACCTGTCGCTAGAGTCTCAATTGAAACAACAGGCAGATAAGATCAACACGACGAAGTCGGAAAATGAGAAGCTGAGTCGTCAAGCGGATATGCAAGCGACTATCTTTGAACGATCGCGCGAGGTGTTTCAAAAAGAGCTGAAAATTTCGCAAGAATTGGAGTCTCTAGAGAAAGAAAGGGCGAAATTATTGCCTAAGATCGAGAAACTCAAAAAAGAGTGTGATGTATTTTTGGAAGGTAAATCTTGGGACGTGAAATCGGACGCGTGTGATAAACACGATGAAGCCAATTCACGACTAAGTCAGGTCGATCAAATGATTGAAGTTTATAAAATGGATCTCAAGCAAATCAAAGCAATAACTGAAGATATCGGCCTCTAGATCTTTTATACCTGATTTTGGAAAGTAAAAGGAGCTCTTTAAGAGCTCCTTTTTCGTTGCTAGCTTTAAACTCGGGAGCTAGCGTTTATTCTTAGATACGCGAGGCGTCATAGCCTGAAGCAAGCAGCAATTCTCGCTCATGTTTAATCAGTTGGGCGCGATCTTCAATCAGTTCATTGAGAGCTAGTGAGGGCTTGCCTGCTAAAGCCTTGAACGACTCAAAAGATTCCGCGGTGTCGATTTTATCAATCATCTGACTGATGACATTACGAGCCTCACACGGGTTACTCGTAGTGGTAAAGTATTCCACTTGCTTTGCTGCCGATTTCATCTCTGCCAACAGCTCAAGTGGGCTGCTCTCTTTTGCTACCGCCATGTAGTTATCCAGCACGCGCTTTGCATAAAGCAGTTCTTTGAGGGGGATATCTCTTCCACTCTCGATTAGAGATTCGCTAAGGATCATACTTGAGCTCATGGGCATTCCTTCTTATATACTACGCAGCTTTTGATGTTTCCTTGAGTCTAATTTATTGAAGTCACATTGGGAATGGGTAAAAAGCATTTTTAACGCATTTTTATTCACTAATGAAAACGCGAATGCGATGTTTATCCGGATCGGTAGCCACAAAATTTAAGCCATACACCGAAGTCATTGGTGGTTGAGCAAACTCAACGCCCATGTTTTTCCAACTGTTGTAAACGTGCTCTAACGTATGGCGGTTGCGCACTGCAAATGATAACTCGGTGCCACCACCTTTGATGTCGCTGGAAGGGGAAAGAACATCACTTTGCTTGAGTGTCAGTTTTAAGCCATTTTCGAGTGGCATAGAAGCAAATGTTGGAGACAAAAACGTGACCTCACAATCAAACAGTTTCGAGTAAAAAGCTTGGCTTACGTGGATGTCCTCAACATAGAGGACGAATGAATTGATAGTTAGCATGGTCTGTTTCTCAATTTACTAGAAGTATGAGGTTGAATCTAACGGAAGGGTAAGACAGGTTTTGTCAGTAGAAGGTTCGAAGGAGAGTGTAAGAATAAAGAAAAGGAGCCATTTGGCTCCTTTTTAACTGAATCAGCAGATATTAGTTGGTACGTTTCGAAGCGTACCAGTTGTTTTGATACGCCTTAGATGCAAACAATGCGTTTGCTTTTGCGCGTTCAATAACGGATTCATCGACTTCTAGCGGTTTCATGGTTTGGCTTTCAAAGTCGTATTCCATGGTCGACACTTTTTCACCAGGAGAAAGCACAACTAGGTTGTCACGCGTTAAATAACCAAAGTTTTTGTCGTATTGCATCATTGCGCGTTCATCTTCGCGAGCCAGTGGTTTCGTTAAGTCACGACCAATCATCGGCGTTTTGGCGTCTACGCCAATAAGAGACAACAGCGTAGGCGGCATATCTATGTTGTTTGCGATACGGTCATCTTTACGTGGTTGAATGTCTTTACCAATGATCAATGCAGGAATGTGGAAGTGCTTAACTGGAACCAAGTTAGCGCCAGACACGCGGGCATCGTGGTCTGCAATGACAATGAAAATAGTATCATCCCAGTAGGATGAGTTTTTCGCCTTTTCAAAGAACGTACCCAAAGCGTAATCTGAATATTTCACCGCGTTGTTACGCGTCATGTGTTCAGAATCGTATGGCTCAATTTTACCTTTCGGATACTCATAAGGACTGTGATTGCTTGACGTAAAAACTAAGCTGAAAAAAGGTTTGTCGCTTTTTGAAAGGCGTTCAAACTCTTCGTCTGCTTTGTTGTATAAGTCTTCATCACTGACCCCCCAAGAGCCAACAAAGCTTGGGTTATTGTAATCATCTTCTTCGACGATTTGATCAAAACCATTACCGAAGAAGAAGGTTTTCATATTATCGAAGTTTGCTTCACCGCCATAAATAAATTGCGTGTGATAGCCTTGTGCTTTTAGTAAGTCTGCGATGGTAAAGAAGCCTGTTTGGCTTTTGCTTAGTTTCACCACTGCGCGAGAAGGGGATGGTGGAAAACCCGTGGTTACGGCTTCGATACCACGAACAGAACGAGTACCCGTTGCGTACATTTGCGTGAACTGCCAACCTTCAGCCATGAGTTCATCCAGGTTTGGCGTAAGAGGCAGACCACCCAAAGAACCCACAAATTGCGCTCCTAAGCTCTCTTGTAGCAAGATCACTAAGTTCTTACGTTTACCATGGTAAGTCGCAGGGTTACTGTTCATGGTTGGAAGCAATGTTGGATCAAAGTCGGACTTTTTTGACGAAGCGCGAACTAGCTCCAGCATTTTTTGATTGTCCATCTTGCCGTAGAACTGCTCAGCGCTCTTTTCTGACTTCATATTGTTGACAGCAAATAGCAATGAGTAAGACGAGTTTAATGCTAAGTCGTTAAGCAGTGGATCGTTCGAAAACGCCACCATAGCAGGGTTGAGCGGGCGGTGTCCCAAAGACGAACGAGCGCCTGCAACACAAAGAAGCACAACGAAAACCGCCAAAAGAGGGCGCCATTTCCAATTGATTTGTTGCGCGCTATCGGTCAGTTTTTTGCTCCATTTCCAGCCTAAAACTAGCGTCAAAGCGGTGCCGATTGCACCAATAAACAGTTCTAGTTTGTAGCCAGTCCAAAGCATGCTCATCACTTCTTTCGGGTAGATGAGGTATTCAACAAACAGGCGGTTCGGACGCAGGTCATATTCTTGAATGAAGGGCGCCGTTGCCAGCTCCATGTACACAAGAATCCATAGCCCTGCGACCATCCACAGGCGCAATACCCATTTCCAGCATTCTCCGACCTTGCCTTTTAGTGGCATGAAAGAAGAAAGTAGAGCAGGGAGGATGAACAACCAGCATAACGTTGCGATATCAACACGCACGCCTTGGCCTAGGATGTAAAGGAAGTCGTTGAAGGATTCAATACGATCAAACTGCCAAAAGGCGAGTAAAATGCGTGATATGGACAAAAATGTAAGTGAAAACAAAGAAAAAGCAGCAATTGGCTGCAAAGGCCCCCACACAGAGCCCTTAGATAAGTTTTTCATATTTATTCGAATAGTTTAATTGTTATGTTGTGTTGTTTTTAACAAAGCAAGCGTGAAATAAACGTGAATTATAATGTGGGTTTATGGTCGAGTAGTGTAAGTGTTGGTATGTCTATGTAAGTGTGGAATGAAGCTCATGTTCGGCTGGAACATAAATTAAACAGGTTATGGCCTGTATCGCTTTTGTTAGCACTTTGGGAAAGTGACGACAAACGTATTCCTACTATTTTCTCTGGGAATGAGCTCCAGTGTTGCACGGTGTAGTGCTGTAATGTCTTTGCAAATTGACATCCCTAAACCCGCACCGTCGCCATGTTCGGAATGACCCCGATAAAACTGTTCGAAGATTCTTTCACGAGTTTCTTTCGGGATTTCTGGACCAGTATCGGAAATTAAGACTTTGATTGTATTATTGTTCTCAGTGACGCTGACTTGTATGTCACTGTGCTCGCCGGAGTAACGAATCGCATTATCGACGAGGTTACGAAATAACACCTCTAACAACATTTGATCACCGGATATAGCGATGTTGGAAGATGATAAACTGATGTCTTGCTTATGCTTCAATGCTAACGGTGCCAAATCAGCAACAACGGTTTGCAACAAAGGGGTTAGCTCAACGGTGTCGAATACACGTTCTGATAAGCTATCTACTTTAGCTAAAGTCAGTAGCTGATGGATAAGGCGGTCAGTGCGTTTAATGCCTTGCAGAATGTTGTGTAAATCTCCTCTCAGTTGCTCCGGATCATTACTTTCAAGTGCATTTTCTACGTTAAGACGAAGGATTGTTAGTGGGGTTTTTAGTTCATGCGCTGCAGCACGTGTAAAGCGTTTCTCTCTTTGCCAGGCTAACTCTAGTTCCGAGAGGAGAGAGTTGAGCGAATCGACAAGTGGTGCGAGTTCAACGGTGTTGTCTTTTACATGAATGCGATCTAATCGGTGTACGTTTCTTTGTGTGATGGCGGTGCGCAGGTCGTTAATCGGTCGGAAATGTTTATCGATCAACCAAAACAGCAAAAGCAACAAAGTTGGTAGTATCAGCAATTGTTCTATTGATGTGGATAGGGCAATTTCGTGGATGATCTCTTTACGTATCTTGTATTTTTCTGCAACCACGACGTATTCATTATCATGTTTTGTTTGTGGTAGTGAAATCTGAAATGTACGCCATTGTGTAGCGTCTTTTACGATATCAGCGTAGCCGTTATTATCAAAGGACGTAGAGAGTGCGTGCAAGCTTTGATCAGAGCTCCAGATTAGTGTGTTGTCTCGATAGAATTGAAAAACCAAGTTTTGTTCATAAGGGTGGCCGAACTTTGTGACATTGTCGTCGTCAGACTTTGACATTGACTCAATGTTTTCCATCCACTCATTAAATAATTCTCGATGGTTAGCGAGAGTCCTCTCTTCCGTTGAAATTGAGAGCGTCAGCAACATTAATTTTGCGGATTGTCCAAGCCTAGCGTCATAAACTTCTTCGACCTCGTGCTTCGCAGATTGGAAACTGAAATAAAGTGAGATGAGTAAGAGAACACTTACCAACACGCCTACTGATAGAGTTAACTGACGTTTGATCGAGTACGACTTCTTATCTTTCAAGAATGTACCCCACACCGCGAATATTTTTAATGACCACTTTGGGCGCTTTTTTACGCAAATTGTGAATATGAACTTCGATAGCGTTGTCGCTTGAACCTTCATCCCAGCCGTGTAGTGATTGTTGCAATTGCTCCTTACTTTGCACGCGTCCGGCGTTCGTCATCAAGCTGGTGAGGATTTTAAATTCATTGCGTGTGAGTTTAAGCGGCGCGTCATCGTAGCGAATGCTTTGTTCCGATAAGGATAAAGATAACTGCCCAACTTGAATGATTTCTTCTGCACTACCGGATTGACGGCGAATCAACACACGCAAGCGAGCGAGCAACTCTTCGAGTGCAAACGGTTTTCCGAGGTAATCATCTGCGCCGCCATCAAGGCCTTGAACGCGATCGCGAATGTCGTCTCGTGCGGTAAGTATCATCACTGGGAGCTTAAATCCGCCTTTGCGAATATTACGCAGAACTTCCAATCCATCGATATCGGGGAGAGTGAGATCCAATATTACGGCGGTGAACGCTTCTGTTTTGAGTGCGCTAGTCACGCCAGAGCCTTTTTCCACCCAATCCACGGTGTACCCATGGCGACTTAATGAAGTCACCATGGATTGACCGAGTAGTTTGTCATCTTCTACGAGTAATAAGCGCATGGATTATTTCAAACTCCCAAGAGTCGCTTCAATTTCCAGTTTTCGACCTTTATCAGCCAAAGGTCGGTCAGGGCGAGGTGACGCCTGCATTGCGCGAGTCAAATACACTTTCGCTTCCTTGTCTCGACCTTCTTCTGCAAGGAAGTCTCCATAAAAATAGTTCGGATCGATGCCTTTTGGATTGATCTCTAACGCTTTTTTCAACATTTCTTCGGCTTTATCGTCATCACCAAAGCCAATTGGCCAGCCCGGAACTTTGTAATACAGAGAACCTAAACTGGTGTATGCAGATCCATCAAGCGCTTGCGGTGACGTTGCGATTACCCCTTCAAGTAAAGATTTGGCTTCTTTGGCGAGTGATAGTGCACCCAAGCCACCTTGAGCACCAGCCAGCGATGCTTTATTGATTGCCAGCCAAACAGTGAGTTCGGGATTGCCCGGTTCTCTGTCGAGATAAATACTGGTTTTGGCAATTGCGCGATGGAAGCATTGTTCCTTTTCGTCACCATCGGGCGTGCCGTACTGACATTCCGCCCATTTCTTTTGAACCTGTTGCAGCGGAGCATTGCCTGCCAACGCAGCGGTCGAAGCTAACGTTGAACAAACCGTCAAAGCGCAAAGTAGTTGTTTGGTCTTCATCGTCTATGTCCTCTTCAGTGACTGACTCGGTTTACGTATTGGTGAATGGTTTCTTGTTGCTTACGAATCGCAGAAGAAACCACGCTTGGAAGCAGTTGATTGATGCGTGCAAAAAGCTTTTCTGGCCAACCAATCCATTTCGCGGAAATTTCTTTTTCCAACATGGTGACAACGTGATTGGCAACAACTTGCGGCGAGTCCGTTTTGTTACCCAGTTGTCGATTCATTTCATTGACGGCATCGCTATTGAGTGAGGTTTCTGTCGCTCTTGGTGCCAAATACAGCGCACGAATTCCGGTTGCGAACAGCTCTCTGTCGAGCGATTCGGTAAAACGGTGCAAACCCGCTTTTGCCGCGCAATAGGAGGTATAGCCAGGGTAGCCAATTGAGCCGAATGTGGAACCAATATTGAGAATCACTCCAGGCTGCTTTAACCACGTCAACGCCGATTGGCACAGCAGCATCGGCGCAACGAGATTGAGTTGGATTTCGTCTGCAATCTGCGTTGGTCGTTTGTGACTTAACAACGAGAAATCGTTGCTGCCCGCATTGTTAATCAGTGCGTCCACTTTTTGATGTTGACGCGCTCGATCTTTTATCGCAGTTAATCCTTCTGATGAGGCGATGTCTGCAACGACTACGTCATGACGTTCTGGATTCGACAGTTCACGCTGTAGTGTTTGCAAGCTCTCTTCGTTTCGCCCAACAAGAATGAGGCTGGCACCGCGTTTGGCTAACTCTTGCGCGATGGCTTGCCCAATTCCGCCCGTTGCGCCTGTCAGGAGAATGGTGCTGTTGTTAATGATCATGCTTCACCTCACGCCGCTTGTTGGGTTGAGAAAGAAGGCAAAGAGCGCAGCATTTGTCCGTAAAGATCAAACACCATGTTTGCTGAGTCGATGATGATTTGTTGATCTGCCGCTTTGGTGATCTTGTTCATCAATGATTCAAAAAATTGCAGATGATCTTGGTCTAACACGCTATGTGAAACTAGGTAAGTCATTGCTGAAGAGGGTAGGTTGAGGGTTGACTGAATTTTTTCAGCCATTTGGCCACCAATGCCGACGCTGGTGCCTTCTAATACCCACACCATGCCAAACAGCGCGAGTGGGTTGTGGCGGTCAATGTTGTGGTAAAGGTAGGAAACCATCAGTTCAATCGGTGCACCTACTTGACCTACATCTCTGTTATTGCGCACTGCTTCGGCATCGCCGCCGCACGCTTTGATGTCATTTAAAATCCATTCTTGATGGCCTTTCTCTTCCTCGATGTACTCGGCAATGGCATCTCGTACCCATTCGTATTCGCCAGATAGTCGACCTCCACACGCCATCAGCAAGGGAACAGTGTGCTTAACGTGATGGTAAGCTTGGGTTAGAAAGGCGATATACATATCTTTGGAAATGTTGCCTTGTTGAACGTCTGCGATGACTGGCGCAGTTAACATTGCTTGTTGAGCAGCGGTAGTGCTTTGTTTGAGTTGTTCGAAAAATAAAGTCATAACCTTCTCCTTAAGAAGCCGTTAACTAAGATGCAGTTTGGAAAGACGTAATGTGTTGCTGGAAGGGCAAATCGATGCGTTGGATCTTTTGCGCTTGCAGCGTTAATTCAGGCGTTGTGCTCGCTAATAACTGAGCCACATCATGTTCGATTTGATTTCGTTTGAGCTTGCCGTTATCCGTGTACCAACCAGAGATGGCTCGTGGGTTGTCCAGCAGCAATAAGGTTCGGATTTGAGCGTAATCGGGTAGGGTTCGGTTTAATACATGAACCTTTGCTTCGACGTCTTCGCTATTGGCAATGACAGCACATAATGTTTGTTGGCTATCGCCTGTAACGATCAGTGGCGTCATCGGCAAAAACGCCAACGCTTCTGATTCAATCCATTCCGGTGAGACATTTCTGCCATATGCGGTGACGATAAGGTTCTTCTTGCGTCCTGAGAGAGTGACAAAACCTTGCGCGTCAATTTGGGCTAAGTCGCCAGTTGCCAACCATTCTTGAGTAAACGGCTCATTCAAATAACCAAGAGCAACGTTGCCTTTGACGAGCAGTTCACCATCTTCCGCGATACGAATCTGAGTGTGCGGAAGTGGTTTGCCACACGTTCCTGCTTTAAATGTAGCTGGTGTATTCAAACAAACGACGGAGCCACATTCAGACAAGCCATAACCTTCAAACGCAGGGATGTTCAGCGCATGCGCGGTGTTAATCAGTTGCGACGACACTCTTGCGCCGCCAACGGCGACAAATTTTAGAGAATCCACAAGAGAGGGCTGCTGTTTCGCGATGTGAATGAGCGCAAGCAATAATGCTGGTGTTAGCACTAAGCTTTCTGGTTTGATGGTCGCTAATGCTTGCGCAAACAAACCCGGTTCGAATTGGCTTGAACCGAGTAAGCCGGTTTGCTCTCCGGGTAAAATATATGACGTCACGCCCAACATGAGTGGAACATAAACGCCGGTTATGTTCTCGAGAAGCGTCGATAACGGAAGCAGCACTAAGTGCGAGTGCGCCGCGCTGTTTACTGCGTCGGCGAGCGATTTCGCCACCAAACACAAATGATCATTGCTTAAACACACGCCTTTAGGCTGACCAGTCGAGCCAGAGGTAAAGGTGATTTTTCCGGTTTCTGGTAGATAAGCTACCTGTGTACCTTCATCTCCCAACTGGTTACGACGCAGCAAAGGCAAATTGGTAATGGAAAACGGATGGTCTTGCTGGTTAAAGCTTTGCTTAGGATGAGAAGCCAACCATGCTTGCCAATCGCCAACTAAAGCATCTACGCCTGATTGCTCTAACGTATGTTCAACTTGTGCATCAGAGAAAAAAGTCGGAATAGGTACGACGACTATGTCTGCCGCCATCGCCGCCAAATCAACAATGGCCCAATCGATGCTGTTTTCTGCGCGTAGCGCGAGTGCTTTGATGTTCTGTGCAATAAGCTCGGCGGCAACGAGTTCGATCTTGTTTAACAATTCAGAGTAAGTCAGTTCAACGGTTTGATTCGCTTCGTAGCCGACAAGTGCTACTCGGTCTGGTGTCGTTTTTGCCCATTTTGTAATGGCATCGAGGAGAATATTCATACGTCACCTATATTCTGGCGTGGTGTTTAACCAAGTTGTTCTGGTTGTGTTTGCGGTTTCTTTCTTGGACTAATCGAAGACGCTCTAGTCCTTTTTGCAAATTGCCTGCTAACACACGCGGTTGATGTTCGTAGTACGAACCCCAAGTGGACTTGGCGTAGGGGACTTTATTTTGATCGGCCTGCGCGATGATATGAGGCTCCAATCCTAGACGCGCCATCATTGCGTGAAGTGGGTCTGTCGCGGTGAAGATGCACCATTCAAAACCGAGATTGACCAGCATTTCTGCGATCAGGTAGAAGTGCAGAGATGACATGCCCTTAGCGAAAGATGCCAAGTGACCAAACTCCACTAAGTTCGAACGTTTTACGTCGCAGTTAAATACGTTAGAAACCAGCTTTTGGGCGTCGTCTTCTAAATACTGTTCAAGGAACAAAGGTTCATCTTCGGCGATGCGAAAGCCACATACGGAAATAATTTGACCGCCGTCAATGAGGGTTAAATACGCCGGCATAAACTGTTTGAGCTCGGCAAAGAATGCTTCTTGATAACGCTGAGAAACATGCTCGATAACTTGGCTCCAAAGCGGATGCATTGGATAGACGATGTCTAAAGTAAAGCCATCTGCAGAAATTTGTGCATGGTGTTTCATGAGCGCTTCCTTTGTTTGATTGGTTATCAACAAAATAAAACGCGAAACTTAAGAAACTCTTAAGGAATGAAATTAAGTAGAAACTTTAAGAAAATACTTAGGAGCAGGGCTCAATATTGTTGTAACCCTTTTTACTACGGTGAATAAAATTAGAGCCAACCGATGTGATCGGTTGGCTCTAAAGTTAGGTGTCACGTATTTTAATGGTTGTGCCGATTACATGGCTGCTTTTTTAGCTTCGTCTACCCATGCGTCGAACTTTTTCTGGTTCGCTTTGATCCAGCCATTTACATGAGACTCGATGTCTGCTGAGCTGTTCTTACCTTGGCTCATCATCATATTCTGCGCACTAACATCATTGATGTTTAGCTTGATGATTTCAAACAGCTTCGCTGCTGCTGGGTTCTTTTCAGTAAACTCTTTGTTCGCAACGATGCGCATAGAGTTCATCTCAAAGCCGTAGTTCTTACCGTTCTCTAGTGTTGTGTCGATGTCCTTACGCTCACCAGGAAGTGAAGAGAATGGCACTTCTAACCAAACAACATCTTTACCCGGAACTAAGACGCCACTTACCCAGTAAGGTGTCCAAGTGTAGTAAAGAATCGGATCGCCTTTTTTGTAACGAGAAATCGTGTCAGCGATAATCGCAGCGTAGTTACCTTGGTTGTGCGTTACTGTGTCACGAAGCTTGAACGCATCCAACTGATGCTCAACGACCATTTCACAACCCCAACCTGGGTTACAACCTGTTAAGTCCGCTTTACCGTCACCGTTGGCATCGAAAAGCTTCGCCAGTTTTGGATCTTTTAATTGACCAATATTTGTGATGCCATATTTTTCAGCGGTTTTTTTATCGATCAAGTAACCTTGCGCAGCACCACTTACATATTGACCTTTGCGGAAAAACTTATCATCACCGCCAGACATCGTGTACTTATCGGCGTGAAGAGGGAACCAACCTACTGCTAAGAAAGTGGCGTCGCCTTTAGCAATAGAGGTATAGCCTACGTTGTAATCCACTTCTTTAGTTGGTTTTACATCGTAACCAAGCTCTTCAAGTGCACGGTTTACGATCAATGTTTGAAACGTTTCCTCTGCAACGGTTGATTGAACTGGCTGAACAGTCACACCTTCACCCGGTAGTTCGCTTGCCACACCATAAGTTGAAAATGCGATAGTACTTAGAGCTCCAACAGAGAGCGCTTTCTTCCATGAATTATTCATTGATGTTTCTCCTAAGTTTTAGATCGTCTTGGTTCGTCTTTGTTTTCAGTTTTAATAGGTATGAAACAGGACCTGTGTGATACCAGCGAAGCTTGGTGTTACCCGCATTAATCCCTAATACTTGGGTAATACGGTCTAATAAAATGGCAAGAATTACGATGCCTAAGCCACCGACGGCAGCAAGACCCATATCAAGTCGGCCGATACCACGAAGTACCATTTGGCCCAAGCCGCCAACCGCAATCATTGAAGCGATCACGACCATAGAAAGTGAAAGCATCAAGGTTTGGTTTACCCCTGCCATAATCGTTGGTAACGCCAATGGCAATTGGATGCGGTAAAGCATCTGTTTTTTGTTTGCCCCGAAAGAGTGGCCCGCTTCGATCAGCTCTTCAGGTACTTGCTGAATCCCTAAAATAGTCAGGCGCACAACGGGAGGCAGTGCGAAAATGATGGTTACTACAACGCCAGGAACGTTACCAATACCGAATAGCATAACGATTGGCACAAGGTAAACGAACGCGGGAGTCGTTTGCATTGCATCTAATATTGGCCTAACAAATTTGGCAGCGGTTTGGCTCCTTGCCAACCATATCCCCATTGGTAGCCCTATAAGCAAACAGAAGAAAACGGCGGTTAACACCAGTGCTAGCGTTGTCATCGCTTGTGACCACGCACCAATTAGGCCGATGAAAACAAGGGATACAAGTGTTGAAAAACCGAGTTTTACATTGGAAAACTGCCACGCCAGCAAAAATAAAATGAGCACCATGATGGGCGCAGGTGTGGACACCAAAGCAGTTTCAAACGAGGTAAGAATAAAGTCGATTGGAACTCGAATTGCTTGGAAAACTGGGCGACCATGTTCCACCAACCAGTTCAATCCCGATTCTACCCAGCTATCAAGTGGTAGAACCGCATCTTGGAATGGGTTCATAATGTCGAATGGCGCTTGCTCTACAGTTTCTGAGCTTAACCAGTCATTACTTGGGGCAGCGTCAGCACCTGCACCTTGTGACCAAGGATCATCTTGTGCAGGAGCGGTATTCGACCAGGGATCATTGTTAGTTTGCTCTGAAGACATCGTGTTAATCCTTATCTAGTGTTTGTAGAAGACGTGATTTAGTCACGACACCAAAGTAAGTACCTTGCTCATCAACGACAGGTACGGCATAAGGAACGCCTGCTACTAGCCCCAAAATGTCATTGATTGACTGCTCTGGCTGAAGAGTGACTTCATCCGTCAATTGAGCACTGGCTAGAGAGCGGTTTTCTTTGTGAGCCAAACGTAGTGAGTCAAGAGACACGATGCCGGAATATCGGCTAGATTTATCGACGACAATGCCGTAATCACGGTCATGATCCATCAGAATCTGCATCGCGGAGCCTGGGCCATCATTTTCCGATTTCTTAAAGACGGCGGCTGGCTTCTTGCGAGCGATATCTTTTGCTGTCAAGACACTTGCGATGTTTACGCCGCGGAAAAACGCTTCGACATAATCATTTGCTGGACTGTGCAATATTTCATCAGGTGTGCCAACCTGAACAACCTCACCGTTTTGCATGATGGCGATACGATCACCAATACGCATTGCTTCATCCAAATCATGAGAGATGAAGACAATTGTGCGTTTGTCATCGTTTTGTAGACGAATAAGCTCATCCTGCATCTCAGAACGGATTAATGGGTCTAAAGCGGAAAACGCCTCGTCCATTAATAGAATGTCTGGGTCACAAGCCAATGCCCTTGCTAAACCCACGCGCTGTTTCATACCACCGGATAACTCGTCAGGGAAAGATTCTGCATAAGGGTCTAAGCCAACTCTTTCCAAGGCGGAAAGGGCACTTTTCTGACGTTCATTAACATCAATGCCAGCAAGTTCTAAACCGAATGCAGCGTTTTCGATCACCGTCATGTGAGGCATAAGTGCGAAACTTTGAAACACCATTGAGATATTGTTGCGACGAACTTCTCGAAGTTCGTCTTCAGAGATATGGGCAATATCTTTCCCTTTGAGATAAACACTGCCTTTCGTTGGCTCAATGAGTCGGTTTAGGAGTCGAACGAGAGTAGATTTTCCCGAACCAGAAAGCCCCATGATTACGAAAATTTCACCTTCGTTAATGGTGAGAGATACATCGTTTACGCCGACTGTTAAACCTGTCTGTTCAAAAATACCGTCCTTATCGATACCTTTTTCGATAAGCGAGAAGGCTCTTTCTGGGTCTTCTCCAAACACTTTATACAGTCCCTTAACTTCCAGTATGGGATCCATGTTATCTGTCCTTTTTTGTGTGTTTATAACTGTTTAACGATTTGTACTCTAATTAATTTTAGTTCAACTTTCAACGAATGGAGTTCGGTTAACAGGATTTTATGTGCATACAATAAACAATGAAGGTGGTGTGGTTAAATAGTGTTTTTATTAACAAAAATAGATATTTACGGTTGGTTTTGTCTTCGCTTAACTTTTCCATGACATTGGTTTGAATTTATTTTGAAGTTTTTAGTACATTTCAACTCAGCCCATCTGCATAGCTATAAGGAGAAATAGATTAGAGGTCTATATTTAAAAACATTAGAGCTCTAATTTTTGGTTGGAGTTTTATTCTGCGAACTAGGTTAGGTGTTGTTATTCTTAGATTTATTCATTGATTGATTTCAATCTTGGTGATATTTATCGCTGTAGTTTAGGCAACGTATGGAATAAAAGATGGAAGCCGAACAGTTAGAAGTGCTCAACTTCATTAGCCAGTACCCACCTTTCGATGATCTACCCGAAGAGCAGTTAAAAAAGATCGCTCTAAATGCCGAGGTTGCATACTTTCGGCAAGGCACAGAGATACTCAATTTTGGAGACACGATCCGCGACTTATATATGGTGAGAAGCGGCGCTGTGGAGATCTACCGACGTAAAGGCGAACTCTATAACAGGATTGACGCTGGTGGACTGTTTGGACAGATGGGGTTGTTAATGAACAACCGTGTGCGTATGCCTGCCAAAGCGATAGAAGACACCTTGGTTTACTGTATTCCGGAGGATATTTTCAACGAGCTTTGTGATGAGTTTGAAAACTTTGCTGACTACATGGAACTGGAAGACAGCGCGCGTTTGCGAAGCGCAATATCCAGCCGCTCAGAAAGCAATGACTTTACCACTGCCAAGGCACGTAAAATCTTAGCGAGAGATCCGGTAACATTGGAGGCGACGGCATCGATTCAAGAAGCCGCGATACTGATGGCGGAGGAAAATGTCACCTCTTTGCTTATTGTTCGCCCAGCAGAAGAACTCACAGAAGAAGATGATGAACAACTACTTGGAATATTGACTGATCGCGATCTATGTATTCGCGTATTAGCTCAGGGCATTGATACCAATATCCCAGTGAGTGAGGTCATGAGTTATGACGTGGTGTCTCTGGATTACAACGCTTATGTCTTTGAAGCCATGTTAACCATGTTACGCTACAACGTGCACCATCTCCCAATTTTAAAAGATAAAAAGCCGATAGGAATTATTGGCATGACGGATATTGTCCGTTATGAATCTCAAAACAGCTTGCTGCTCGTTAGCTCTATCTTCCAACAAACCAGCGTTGAAGATCTCAAGCAAGTTTCTGAACAAGTGAAAGACTGCTTTGTACGAATGGTGAATGAAGATGCCAACGCTCATATGATTGGTCGAGCCATGTCGGTCATTGGTAGTAGCTTTAAACAGCGTTTGGCTGAATTAGCAGAGCAAGAGCTTGGCCCTGCGCCAATTCCGTATTGTTTGGTCGCTATGGGATCGATGGCCAGGGATGAGCAGTTAATTGTAACGGACCAAGACAACGCCCTTATTCTCGACAACAGTTATGATGTTGAGATGCACGGGGAGTACTTTGAAAAGTTTGCCAAATTTGTTTGTGATGGTTTAGCAGCATGCGGCTATGCTTACTGTACTGGCGACATTATGGCAACCAATCCAGAGTGGCGAAAAACCCGAGCGGAGTGGGAGGAGTGCTTTGGCAACTGGATAGATAACCCAACTCCTGAAAGGTTGTTAAACAGTAATATCTTTTTTGATTTATTAGGTGTTCATGGGCGAGTGAAGTGGGCGGAACAATTAAGCAGCTTTATTGTTAGGCGCGCGAAAAGAAACAACCGCTTCCTTGCATGTATGGCTTACAACGCGATACGTCGTACACCGCCATTGGGCTTCTTCAAAGATTTTGTTATGGAGAAAGATGGTCGTCATCGCAATTCTATTAACTTGAAAAGAAGAGGTACTGCGCCATTGGCAGATTTGATTCGAGTACATTCATTGGCAATTGGTTCCCGTTCGCAAAACTCGTTTGACCGATTAGACGATATCAATGATGCGGGCATTTTACCTAAAGGTCGAGGAATGGACTTGAGGGATGCAATGGAATTGATCTACATGGTTCGAATTCGTCATCAAGCACTCGATATCGAAAATGGAGATGAACCAGATAACAACATTGAGCCAGAGAACATGTCAGAGTTTGAGCGCCGAAACTTAAAAGCTGCTTTCCAAATCCTTAGTAATGCACAGAACTTCATCAAGTTCCGATACCAGAGAAGTAGCAAATAATGTGGTTCTCAAAAAAGGCAGCAAAAGATCAGCCGTTGTTGGATACGTCTCGGACGCCAGAGTGGTCAACGTTATTCAAACAGCTCGCGAAAGAAGCAAGAGACGAGAGACTCAAACGTTATTACTCGACACCGATGGTTAATGGGGAAACCCCAGTTGAGGAAGTGCCATTTGTCTCGGTAGATTTTGAAACGACAGGTTTGAATGCGGAAGAGGATGCAATTCTCACGATTGGACTTGTGCCGTTTACCATTGATCGTGTTCAATGTAGTGGCTCTGCGCATTGGGTTGTTAACCCTAATCGTGAGTTAAACGAAGAGTCAGTTGTGATTCATGGCATCACTGATTCTGAAGTCAAAAACGCGCCCC
Source organism: Vibrio sp. RM-41-2B (assembly GCF_024744415.1). Classification (NCBI taxonomy): domain Bacteria; kingdom Pseudomonadati; phylum Pseudomonadota; class Gammaproteobacteria; order Vibrionales; family Vibrionaceae; genus Vibrio; species Vibrio sp. RM-41-2B. Next base: position 113,134 of record NZ_JAMQWD010000051.1, read on the forward strand.
AACTAACCCACATTTTAGGGGAAATATTGGATGCGCTGTCAGGCAAAGTTGTGCTTGTTCATTATAAAAATATCGAAAGGCAGTTTTTTAATAACGCGTTGCTAAATAGCATTGGGGAGGGGATACAGTTTCCCGTTGTCGATACGCTAGACATTGAACACGCGATACAGCGCCGTGAATGCAGTGGCCTATTCAATAAGTTAAAAGGTAAGAAGCCAGGCTCTGTCAGGCTGGGGCATGCTCGTGAAAGGTATCGCCTTCCTGCTTATCAACCTCATCATGCTTTGACCGATGCGCTGGCAACTGCTGAACTGTTTCAAGCACAGTTGCAATATCATTTTAATCGAAGCATGCCAATCTCTTCGATTTGGCAATAAGCGTTGTTTATGATGAAGACAATAAAATGCAATGAAAGGTAGGGGGCTTTGCGATTATGATGGCGGACTGAGTAACCGCTTATAAGAACTATGTTTTTTGAACATGTGCTTGGTAGTGATGGGAGGTTTCATCACTCAAACTCCGACGAAAGTAATTTAAATTTGGTCACGTATTTTTAAGGAGATTATCCGTGAGCACCGATAATAACGGTGGCATTCAACGCCCCGATGGAAAGGTAAACGCGATAGACACTGACTATCAAATTGGTCAGGATAACGTCGCGTTAAAAGTAGGCCCGTTTGGCCTTGATATTCATAACCGTGTTTTTGCAATTTCTGGTTTAGCAATCATCCTATTTGTTGTAGTAACACTATTATTTCGAGAACAGGTAGAGCCGTTTTTCGCAGATCTAAGAGCGGGTTTGTTACACCATTTGGATTGGTTCTTTCTCGCATCTGGTAATATTTTTGTCATTGTCTGTGTTGGGTTGATTTTTACACCGCTAGGTCGGGTACGAATCGGCGGTACAGAAGCGACGCCAGATTATTCCTATGCGGGTTGGCTGGCAATGCTCTTTGCAGCAGGTATGGGTATCGGTCTGGTGTTCTTTGGTGTATCAGAACCTATGTCTCATTTTAGTTCTGCTATTGGTGGCGTGAACGTTGAGAACGGTGTTCGTACTGACTGGGCCCCTCTAGGTGGTGCAGAAGGCGATGCAAGTGCTGCATCTGCACTAGGCATGGCGGCGACGATTTACCACTGGGCGCTTCATCCGTGGTCAATCTATGCGCTATTGGCTCTTGGTTTGGCGATTTTCTCGTTTAACAAAGGCTTACCACTTACCATGCGATCCATTTTTTACCCACTGTTTGGTGAGCGTGTATGGGGTTGGACTGGTCACATTATCGACATTCTTGCCGTTGTCGCGACAGTTTTTGGTCTGGCAACGTCTCTAGGTTACGGTGCGTCTCAAGCCGCAACGGGTTTGAACTTCCTGTTTGATGTTCCAATGACGAATACTACGCAGGTACTATTGATTATTGGCATCACCGCACTCGCTTTAATCTCAGTTGTTGCGGGACTAGACAAAGGCGTGAAAATCTTATCTGAGATCAACATGGGTCTCGCTGCGCTTTTACTGCTTTTTGTTATTGTTGTCGGCCCGACGATCGCGATTTTAACGGGCTTCTTCGAAAATATAGTGTCATATGTGGCTAATATTCCTGCCCTATCAATGCCATTTGGACGAGAAGACGTAAACTATTCTCAAGGTTGGACAGCATTCTACTGGGCTTGGTGGATTTCTTGGTCACCATTTGTAGGTATGTTCATTGCGCGTGTATCTCGTGGTCGTTCAGTTCGTGAGTTCATTATTTGCGTTATCCTTATCCCTTCTTCTGTTTGTGTGTTATGGATGACCGCTTTTGGTGGTAACGCTATAAGCCAATACGTGAGCGATGGTTATGAAGCCGTGTTCAACGCGGAATTACCGTTAAAACTATTTGCCATGTTAGATGTGATGCCTCTAGCTGAAATTACATCTTTCGTCGGTATTATTTTGGTGGTGGTATTCTTCATTACCTCTTCAGACTCTGGTTCACTGGTTATTGATACTATTGCTGCGGGCGGTAAGGTCGATGCGCCAACGCCTCAACGCGTGTTCTGGTGTACGTTTGAAGGCTTAGTTGCGATTGCATTGATGCTTGGTGGTGGCCTAGCGGCAGCTCAAGCAATGGCCGTGACCACAGGCCTACCATTTACGATTGTTCTGCTTGTTGCAACGGTTTCCCTAGTAAAAGGCCTGATGGATGAACCTCGTCCAAAAGCGGTTTCTAAGAAGAAATCGAAATAACCAACATCAGCAGTTAAATATTTGAATAAAGCGGCATGCGAAAGCATGCCGCTTTTTTTTATTTTTGAATTTTTGCTGAGAAATGAAGACCATGGAGGACTGTTTTTTCTGTTCGTTTTTTATACTTATTCTTTAAGTGATTTTTTAATAAATTAGACCTCGAACTATTTTAAGATTTGGTTAAATGGCATGTTTTTGTGATCTATATCACAAAAATATCGATAAAAAGGCGGATTATTTGATTTTTAGTCGCGAGGAATGCCCATAATAAAAAGGAAATTTAATTAGACCTCAAAGGATATGTATTTCCACATGATCACATCAGCACCTTGGGTTCTTTATCCAGAGATTGGAGAAGACTCAAGTAAAAAATGGATTTTTCGTGAGCCTAAAATCTCTGATGGTGACGACATTTACAGCTTAATTGCAGACTGTCCTCCATTGGACATGAACTCATCTTATTGCAATTTCCTACAGTCTACGCATTTCAGCAAAACCAGTATTTTGGTTGAGCAAAAAGGCGAAATCGCAGGTTTCATTTCCGGTTATCAGAAACCAGACGAGCAAGACGTTTTATTTGTCTGGCAAGTTGCAGTCTCACCTCGCTTTAGAGGTCACGGTTTAGCATTCCGCATGTTGAAAGAACTTCTCACCCGAGAGGAATTGGGCGGTGTTAAATCGGTAGAAACTACCATCACGGAAGATAATAAAGCCTCTTGGGCATTGTTCAAAAAGTTAGATGCGATGAACGGCAACTCTGGCCAAGTAAGCACATTTTTGGATGAAGAAGCCCACTTTAAAGGCAAACACGATACAGAATATTTGTATCGCATTCCTCTCAAATAATCCTCAAACAATAGGAATTAAAAACGGTCTCATCATGGATATTTTCAAAAAGCAGGAATCCAACGTACGCTCATATTCAAACAATTTCCCAGTCGTTTTTCGTAAAGCGAAAGGCTGCTGGCTGGAAACAGAACAAGGTGAACGATACTTAGACTTCCTTGCTGGAGCGGGATCTCTAAATTACGGCCATAACAACCCAGTACTTAAGCAAGCACTGCTTGAGTACATTGAGATGGACGGTATTACTCACGGTTTGGATATGCACTCAGAAGCGAAAGCATCGTTTCTTGAAGCGTTGGATACTTACATCCTTAAACCAAGACACTTGGACTACAAAGTTCAGTTTACTGGCCCAACCGGTACTAACGCCGTTGAGGCAGCACTTAAGTTAGCGAAAAAAGTAAAAGGTCGCGACAGCGTTGTTGCATTTACCAACGGTTTCCACGGTTGTACAGCTGGCGCACTGGCTGCAACGGGTAACCAGCATCACAGACAAGGTAACGGTTCTAGCTTAAGTAACGTCACTCGTATTCCATTTGAAGGTTACGCTGGCGTTGATGGTCTAGCATTGTTCGAAACCATGCTAAACGACAACTCTGCAGGTATGGATAAACCAGCCGCTGTACTTCTTGAAACTGTGCAGGGCGAGGGTGGTTTAAATGCTGCTTCAAACGAGTGGTTACAACGTTTGAGCAAAATCTGTAAAGCCAACGACATTCTTGTGATTGTCGATGACATTCAGGCTGGCTGTGGACGTACAGGTACTTTCTTTAGCTTTGAGCCGTCAGGTATTCAACCAGATATCGTGACGCTATCGAAATCGATCGGTGGTTACGGTTTACCAATGGCCGTCGTTCTACTCAAACCAGAGCTAGACCAGTGGAAGCCAGGTGAGCATAACGGCACGTTCCGTGGTAACAACCATGCATTTATTACCGCGGCGAAAGCATTAGAAATTTATTGGGCAAATGATGATTTTGAAACACACATCAAGCAGTGTTCAGACAAAGTAAGTGCTGTTATTGATCGCTGCGTTCGTCGCTTCCCACAAATGTTTGTACAGAAAAAAGGTCGCGGCATGATGGTTGGTATTGAGTGTATCAACGGTGATATGGCATCTGAAATCGCGAAAAACTGTTTCGAAAACGGAATGGTAATTGAGACAGCTGGCCCTGACGACGAAGTCGTTAAGTTCTTCTGCCCACTTACGATTAGCGAGTCAGAATTAGACCAAGGACTAAGCATCTTTGAAAGTGCAGTGGAAACCATCGCTGCGAAACATTTCAAACAAGCATCTTAATAAGGATTATTAATTATGATCGTCAGAACACTCGATGAGTGTCGCAACAGTGAGCGACGTGTGGTTTCAGATAACTGGGAAAGTGTCCGTATGTTGTTGAAAGATGACAACATGGGTTTTTCTTTCCACATTACTACGATTTATGAAGGTACTGAAACACACATTCACTATCAAAATCACCTAGAATCGGTTTTTTGTATGAGCGGTGAAGGTGAAATTGAAGTCGTTGGTGGAGAAACTTACCCGATTAAACCGGGTACGTTATACATCCTTGATAAACACGATGAGCACTACTTGAGAGCTTATAAGAATAAAGAAATGGTAATGGCGTGCGTATTCAACCCACCAATTACCGGCGCTGAAGTGCACGATGAAAACGGTGTTTATCCTCTCGTTGACTAAAAGATAGAGGTGGGGTGCTTGTCACCCCACGATCAACTATCTCTTCTTTTTTCTTTTAAAGTTACCAATCAAAAAAGGCTTATCATGACATTTACCGTAGAAAAAATCGGCGGTACATCAATGACAGCATTTGATGCTGTTCTCGACAACATTATTCTTCGTCCTAAATCGCCATACAATCGTATCTTTGTTGTCTCTGCATACGGCGGTATGACCGACGCGCTACTCGAATGTAAAAAAACCAGTAAGCCAGGTGTTTATCAGCTTATCGCGAAACGTGATGACAAATGGGAAGAAGCGCTAGCATATGTAGAAAGCCGTATGCTGCTCACAAATGAAAATATTTTCGCGGACCCAATGAATCGTATCCGTGCAGATAAATTCATTCGCTCACGTATTGCTGAAGCAAAAAACTGTATTGCGAACATTTTAGAAACGTGTCAGTACGGTCAGTTTTCGCTACGTCAGTATTTGCCTCAAATTCGAGAGTTTCTGTCGTCTATCGGTGAGGCGCACAGTGCTTACAACACGGCACTGAAACTAAAAAATATGGGTATTAACGCTAAGTTCGTTGACCTGTCCGGTTGGGACAATCAAGCGCCAAGAAGCCTTGATGAATCGATCAGTGATGCGTTTGCTGATATCGATGTGTCAAAAGAACTGCCAATCGTTACAGGTTATGCTTACTGTAAGGAAGGCCTAATGCACACTTATGACCGAGGTTATAGTGAGATGACATTTAGCCGAATTGCAGCGATAACAAAAGCGGATTTAGCGGTAATTCACAAAGAATATCACTTGAGCTCTGCAGACCCGCGTGTTGTTGGTCCTGAAAAAGTTTTGCCAATTGGTAGTACAAACTATGACGTAGCAGACCAACTTGCTAACCTTGGCATGGAAGCTATTCACCCAAATGCAGCCGCAGGTTTACGTGAGAGTGGTATTGAGCTACAGATTAAAAATACATTTGAACCTGAACACGAAGGCACTTTGATTTCTTCAAGCTACCGCCCAGAAGAAGACAAAGTCGAAATTATCGCAGGTAAAGAAAAAGTGTTTGCACTGCATTTGTTTGACCAAGCGATGGTGGGAAAAGCCGATAACGTTAGCTACGAATTAATGGAAATTATCTCTGATGCTCGCGTAAGTTTAGTTGGTAAAGAGATGAACGCGAACTCTATTACTTACTATCTAGGTGGCAGTACTGATAGCTTGAACAAAGTATTGTATAAAGCTGAAAAACGCTATCCGAATGCGTCGATTAAAGGCCGTATGGTCGCGCTGATTTCAGCCATCGGTTCTCAAATTGACACCAACAAGACACTGGCGAAAGGTGTACTTTCTTTGATGAACAATGGAGTAACGCCAGTTGCACTTCACTCATCAATGAGAAATGTAAACGTTCAGTTCGTAGTGGGTGATAAAGAATATCAGCGTGCGATTTGTGCGTTGCATGATGAATTCTTTCAGAGCAATAGTTTAACTAAATCGGTTAACGTAGCTTAGTTTATTCACGGTTAAAATACAAAGGAGAGCAGGTTTGCTCTCCTTTTTTGTTTTTCTGTGTTCTCAATATAGGCCCGCTTTGCATGGAGTAAACTACCGAGCTAAGTGTGTCCGTAGAGATACAGATAAGACAGCAGAGCTGCTGGCTCAGTAACGCAATCTAGAGTGATTAATTAGATTACTTAACTTTATTCACTTCCTGTTGAAGCATTTCTAACTGCTGCATCTTTTCTTGCATCTGCAAAGAGTCGTAATTTAAAGAAGCAGGGTTCATAGTTGTACCGCGTTGCATTGGGTATTCAGGTAACGTTTTAAAGAAGTCGCCAACAACGTCTTGAATTGGTACAAACAACCACATGTTGTCTGCCATCCAACGTAGATACATTTGTGACTCGCTAGGACCTTTTTCAAATGGGTCAGCACGTAAGTGAATGATCTTAGGCCAGTTTGGTACAGATCGCACGGCGTCGCTTAGGTTTCCTTCCAGAGTTGCAAAGTGAAGTTTCCAGTCATTCCAGCGTACTGCGTTTAGTTCACCATTTGAGGTGAAGTAGAGCAGAGACTCACGTGGTCCTTTCTCTTCTTTTCCCTCGAAGTATGGCATGAAGTTGTAGCCGTCTATATGGACACGCCAGTCTTTACCATTTGCTTTGTAACCTTCAGCAAGCTTTTCTTTCACGTCAGGAACGCCAGCTGCCGCTAACAATGTTGGCAACCAGTCTTGATGAGCCATCATTTCGTTGATTTTCGTTCCTGGCTTAATGACACCTGGCCAACGCACAAGTTGAGGCACACGCATACCGCCTTCCCAAGTCGTGCCTTTCTCACCGTGGAATGGGGTTGCGCCCCCATCAGGCCAAGTCATGGTCTCTGCGCCGTTATCTGTTGTATAAATAACGATGGTGTTGTCAGCAACGCCTAACTCATCGAGTTTGTCGAGCAATACGCCGACTTGATCGTCATGCTCTAACATGCCATCAGCGTAAATGCTAACACCGGATTTACCTCGGTACTTCTCTTGTAATCGGGTCCACACGTGCATGCGCGTAGAGTTATGCCAGATGAAGAAAGGCTTATCTGCTTTAACCGCTTTCTCCATAAACGATAAAGTGCTTTCGAGGAACTCTTCGTCCGCGTGTTCCATGCGTTTACGCGTCATTGGGCCAGTATCTTCAATCTTACCGTCGGCATAAGATTTAATTACACCACGAGGACCATAGCTTTTACGGAACTCTGGGTCTTTAGGGTAATAGTAGGTTTCGGGCTCTTCTTCTGCATTAAGGTGGTACAAGTTACCAAAGAATTCATCAAAACCATGATTGGTAGGTAGGTGCTTATCTTGATCGCCCAAGTGGTTTTTGCCGAACTGAGCTGTCATATAACCTTGGTCTTTTAGTAAGTCAGCAATAGTTGGTGCCCAATCTGGAATCCCATGGTTGGAACCCGGCATACCAATCGTCAGCAAGCCAGTGCGAAATGGTTCTTCGCCAGTAATGAATGCTGCTCGACCGGCAGTACAAGATTGTTGGCCGTAATGGTCTGTAAACAAAGCCCCTTCGTTCGCGATACGATCGATGTTAGGGGTTTTGTAACGCATCATACCTTGGTTATATGCGCTGATGTTCCAGTAACCGACATCGTCACCGAAAATTGCGAGTATGTTGGGTTTGTCTGCCGCCATCGCTGCGCTGGACGTTGCTAACAGTCCGACGCCTACTGCGATTTTTCTCAATTGGTTTTCCATAAAAAACTCCAGGTGGTTGAGAGTAACGAGAAGCACAAGTAAACCTTGTGCTTAGGTGCTGCATAAGTTAATGATGTGTATAGAAAAATCCTCTTATACTCTTTATAACTATAAGTTATTGAGGGTGTTTAACTATTTGTTTCTAAATAAAAATACTTGTCATTCTGATGATTTGGGGAGGTTTTAAAAATAGAGATGGGTCACTAATGAACACCAGAGCAGGTTGCTGGTGAGACGAATAAGGTTTCAGCAAAAACACCGAGATACTCCCTAATCGGGGGACAAAGAATGGAGCACTCATTTTGACGGCCTTTCACTTCTAATTATTTGTATAACCAAGGGGTTAGCGACTATATTGATTCAAGTTGCACCATCTAAATACTAAGGATAGTTATGAGTCAGTGGGCAGGTCGGTTTCGGTGTCTATTTCTGGGTATCGTCATGGTGAGTGGTTCGTTTTTTTCCCAGGCATCAGTGATAGAGAGCCCCCAAAATACCACGAATCTTGGGTTGGAATATGTCGGCACGCAAACGTGCGCGGAATGTCACCAACAAGAGGTGGAGGCTTGGAAGGGCTCTCATCACGATATGGCAATGAAACATGCAAACTCAGAATCTGTTCAAGGTGATTTTGATAACCGCACAGTGACGCATGATGGGCAACCCAACCGTTTTTTTAGACAAGGCGAGGAGTATTGGGTCAATATTCAAGGCCCTGATGGTCAATGGCATGATTATAAAATTAGCTACACATTTGGCTGGGAACCGTTACAGCAATATATGGTGGAGTTTGAAGACGGTCGTGTACAGCTCATTCCTTTTGCGTGGGATTCAAGGACGAAATCGGAAAGTGGTCAGCGCTGGTTTCACCTCAATCCAGAGACAACAACGACAGATGAGTTTTACTGGACTAACACTGGGCAAAATTGGAATTTCATGTGTGCAGACTGTCATTCGACCAATGTAAAGAAGAACTATGACGCAATCAAAAATACCTACAATACGTCTTGGTCCGAGATCAATGTTGGTTGTGAAGCGTGTCATGGCCCTGCAAGTGGACACATCGAGTTGGCGAAAAAGGTCGCATCTACAGGAGGCTCTTTCGATACAGATAGTCACTATGGTTTTGACCGAAATTTATCTAAAGCGGTAACCGAGTGGGTATTTGAGGAGGGCCACAGAACGTTACAACCAAAAGCAATCGCAGAAACAAATCAAGTTCAGACGTGCGCACAATGTCACAGCCGTCGAACGCAGTTAAATGAGACTGGTGATCACATTCAAGGCTCATTTTTCGATAAATATCGATTAAGCCTGATCACTCCAGAACTCTACTACCACGATGGCCAAATTTACGATGAAGACTATGTTTATGGTTCATTTCTTCAGTCTGAAATGGCTGAAAAAGGCGTAACATGCACCAATTGCCACGATCCTCATTCGGCAAAGCTAAACATCCCAGAAGAGGCGGTATGTTCACAATGTCATATTGCGTCAGAATATACCCCGGAAAACCACACCTTCCATGAAGCGGGATCCAAAGCGTCACAATGTACGACTTGTCACATGCCAGAAACGACTTATATGCAAGTCGATCCTCGTAGAGACCACAGTTGGCACGTACCTAGACCTGACTTGAGTAAACACATCGACACGCCTAATGTATGTACGTCTTGTCATGAGGATAAGAATAACCAGTGGGCGGATGCGCAGATAGCCGAATGGTTTCCTCACTCTCAATACCGCAATCAACAACACTTTGCTGTCGCGTTTTATGCCGATGCAATTGGGCACAAAGGGGCGGCAAATGCTCTGGCTTACTCTGCTCAGGATTCATCATTAAAAGACATCATACGAGCTTCTGCATTAGAGCGAATGGGCGGCAATACTGACCAAAATACGACTGTTTCGCTCGCAAGGGCCGTTAAAAATGAGAATGAAATGATTAGACTCGGCGCAGTCGCGGGCTCGTCTGGTTATGAGTTTCATGATCGATGGCGAATTTTAGAACCACTGCTGGATGATCCCGTACTTTCAGTGAGGGCGGAGGCGGCTTCGGTATTAGTGACCAGCTATACGCAAATGACGCCGTTACAAAAAGATAGGATTCAACCACCGCTTGAAGAGTACATGGACATTCAAAAGTTTAACACCGATCGTGGTTTCGGCAGAACCAATTTGGCAAATGTATACCGCAGCTTAGGCGAAATCGATAAGGCAATTGCGTTATACCAAGAAGCGATAAGTATCGAGCCTTATTTCGAAAATAGTTACGTGAATTTATCGGACCTGTATCGACGCCTTGGGAAAGAAAAAGCTGCGCTCTCGGTGTTACAACAAGGGATGAAAGCTCAGCCTAAATCCAGCTCATTACCTTACAGTGCCGGTCTTTCTTTGTTACGCCAAGGCAAGGAAGATGAGGCCAAAGCTCTACTTAAACATGCCGCAGAACTAGGAAAGACTAACGCTCACTACTGGTATGTTTATGGTCTAGCTTTAGAAAAAAGTGAAGTTCTGGAAGCCAGTAAGGCATTGCAGACTGCGTTTAAAGTTGGTGGGAACCCTCAACATTTATATGCTCAATGCGAAGTTCTAGCGAGAAATCATAAAAAAGGTGCTGTCGCTTTTGCTTTCGATAGGTGTCTAAAAGAGCTGAGTAATTATGCTCCTAAGCAGGCTATTGATCAGCTGAAAGCATCTATTGCGAATCTGTAGAGATTAAACACCAATAGTAAAAAGTGGAGCCTTTATCGCGCCACTTTCTCTACTTAGTTTAGTCTACGTCTTTCGCTAGTCTCAGGCCCATGTCAGACATAATGACGGATTGGCTGGCAAAATCGCGGCGATAGTTTTCAGATTCGTCTGCGTTATAAGCAAAGCTGCCGCCACGTACAGACTTGTGTGCAAGGCTTTCTTTTTCCTCTTTTGCGTTTACCGGATTATCACTGGGTGCTGTTTTGTAATAACCTTCGTCAAAAGCATCAATCACAAACTCGCCTACGTTACCTGTCATATCGTACAACCCGAGCTCGTTTGGTTGCTTTTGACCTACCTTATGAGCCTGATTGTGCGAGTTATTCGCATACCAAGCTACATCGTCAATATTGTTTGATCCAGAAAAAGTGAAGCCTTTACTTAAAATTCCGCCTTTAGCGGCAAACTCCCATTCTGCTTCTGTTGGTAGACGGTAATGCTCTCCCGTTTTTTCATTCAATTTCTTAATGAAATAATTGGCTTGTTGCCAACTAATATTATTGACGGGTGTATTTGGATCTCGAAAGTAGCTCAGAGAGGAGCCTGTGACAGCTTCAAAGAGCGATTGAGTTACCTCGAATTTTGACAAATAGAATCCATCAACGTTAACAGTGCGAGCTGGGCGCTCTGACTTTTTGGCTGATGGATTATCTGCGCCCATCGTAAACTGCCCACCTTCGACAAGAACCATATCTTGATCGATTTTCTGAGCGAGAGAGTGTGGTGGGGTTGTTGCACAGCCATTAATTATCAGCGTGACCGACATGGTTGAGACAAAGGAAATAATCTTACTTTTGGGATGCTTCATTCGGCAACTCCGTCAACAACTTTGGTCTGAAAGTCTAGCAAGCAAAACCATAACAAACGGTTATACACACTATAACAAGCGCCGAGAATAATTGAACATTATCATCACCCTAGGCGATTAACTCGATGATTAGGTTTGACATCATTGGGGACAGGTTAGCAACTAAGAAGGTGATGAATGCACATAACTCAAGGGCCGCAGTTCAACGGAAAAGCATCTAAGCGTTTACATGTGATGGCAAAGCCCATTGGTGCTGCTTGCAACATCGATTGCACTTATTGTTATTACTTAAGCAAACAAGATTTGTTGGAATATAAGCAAGGGTGCTCGCCAATAATGGATGACGAAACCTTAGAGAGCTATGTCCGCCAATACATAGAAGGGCAGAACACACCTGAAATTATCTTCTCTTGGCAAGGTGGAGAGCCGACCATGCTGGGGTTGGATTACTTCAAAAGAATTGTTGAACTACAAGATCAATACCGCCCTCATGGTATTACGATCTCTAATGATCTTCAGACTAATGGCACGCTTCTTAATGATGAGTGGTGCGAGTTTCTAAAAGCGAACCACTTTCTTGTCGGTTTAAGCATCGATGGCCCTGAGATGATGCACAACGCTTACCGAACAAATCGAGCGGGAAGAGGCACATTTAAACAAGTGATGAACGCCGTTGAGCTATTACATAAGCATGAAGTGAAGTTTGCAACGCTCACGTGTGTGAACAACTTGACCAGCCGTAACCCATTGGAAGTGTATCGCTTCTTACGAGATGAAGTACGTTCCCCTCAAATGCAGTTTATTCCGATTGTTGAGCAGAGAACTTTCAGAACAACAGCGCCACAAACTTGGAAGCCCAATGAGCAACTAATGCAAGGTGATAAACGTCTGATTCCCGGCCACAAGGATTCGGTTGTCGAGCCATTTTGTGTGGCGGATGAAGCATGGGGTAACTTCCTTATCGCGATATTCAATGAGTGGGTCGTGCATGATATTGGTAACGTTTTTGTACAGTATTTTGAAGCGAGTTTGGAAACATGGATGGGAAGCAAAAACCCACTATGCACGCTAGGTGAAATCTGTGGCAAAGGTTTAGCAATGGAACCAAACGGTGATGTCTTTGCGTGTGACCACTATGTTTACCCGGAATACAAGATCGGAAATATTCACCGCGAAAAACTCGATACTCTCGCTTATAGCCCTGACCAGCAGAAATTCGGGTTTGCTAAAAGTCGCACACTGCCTCAGCAGTGTGTTAATTGCGATTATCAGTTTGCATGCTTTGGAGAATGCCCTAAAAACCGCTTTATTCGCACCAGAGAAGGTGAGCCCGGCCTTAACTATCTATGTGCAGGTTGGAAGAAGTTTTTTGCGCATGTCGACAAATCAATGGCGTACATTTTACGAGCGATGGGCAACCCTGTGGTACACGGCAAATACAGTGATAAGGCTTTGCACCTGAAAGCGTCTAATCAACCTGTTTTTGACACTAAGTTCTAAGATTCAACTGGTCCAGTTTTATAAAAGTAAGGTCTAATCAATGCAAAAGATAACGCATTTTACGAAGTCACTTTTAACGTTCACGATGAGTGTAGCGTTAAGCCAAGGCGCTTGGGCTCAAGATAAACCTCCGCTCAATTCAGATAGAGTTTCACCCGTTGAGATAGCATCTCAAGAAGCTCCAATTACACCAACACAGCAAGTCGAAAAATTGTCTTATGATGCACAAAACAAGAAGTTGTCTTCAGAAAAGCGTATTGATGCTTTACGTGAACTAGCCAACTACCCCAGCCAAAACGCTTTGGTTGCCGTCGCTCGTGGTTTGAAAGATGCAGATGCTGGAATTCGTGAAGCAGCAATTGTAGGAGCTCAACCCTATATGATAGAGCATCGCTGGCGTCTGGTTTCCCCGTTGCTAAGTGATGACGATGCAATGGTTCGAATTACTGCAGCGATAAACTTGGTTCGAGATTACGCCAGTTTAAGTTCGGAGCAGCAACAGTCACTTGAAGGCGCGGTGACTGATTTAACATCCTACTTGTCGCAGAAAACTGACAACGTTTCTAGATTACTCCTTGCCGATGTATATCGTTGGCATCGAGAGTGGGACAAAGCGGCATTGATTTATCCAGAGCTAACCAAGCTGATGCCAAGTAACCCGCAAGTCTGGTTAAGCTATGCGGACAATTTTCGAGCGCAACAAAAAGATCGACAAGCTATCCAAGTACTTGATGAAGCAATCACACTTTTTCCTGATAACGCTGCTTTGCATTACTCGAAGTCATTGGCGCTAGTAAGACTTGGTGAGAAGCATGATGCCGCTAGCGAAATTGAAAAGGCCGCTAATATGGCGAAGAACAACAGTTATTTTTGGTACTTAAATGGTGTTCTGCAAGAAGAGTTAGATCTTAAAAAATCTGTGCACGCTTTTGAAAAAGCTTATTTGATCTCTGGCGCGCCGGAGCAGCTTTATGCAGTGTGTGATATCTACATTCGGTACGATAACCCCAAGTCTGAACAGTGTTTAGCGGAACTTAAGAAAGTGGCTCCGGATTACGTGATTGATGAGCTTAATCAGAAAAAGGGACGTCAAAGTACTTCAGAGCAGGTTGACGCCAGCTAACTCAACACTTTATCAGTAAGTTTCTTTAATTAAAGCGTGTTTCTAGTTACGAGGTCACTTTCTGGTGTCGTTACATATGTTGCTCTGAATTGCGCTTGTTAATCGTGAACTATACTTTCATTTGGATTTGCATCCCGTACCTCAATATAAGGAATTAAAATGGCTATAAAGTTAAAGGTGATTGTCCTTGCGACAAGTTTTGCTCTGTCTAGCTATAGCATTGCTGCTGATGGGCAAGATCCTCTGCCGTCATGGAACAACACCGGTGCGAAGCAAGCTATTGTGGCGTTTGTTACTAAAACGACGACTCAAGGCTCGGACGCTTATATTCCTGAAAGCCAAAGGATCGCTACGTTTGATAATGACGGGACGCTGTGGGCAGAAAAACCCGTTTATCTACAGCTGTTTTTTGCGATCGATAAAGTGAAAGAGATGGCCTCTGAGCATCCTGATTGGAAAACAACAGAACCTTTTGCTTCGGCAATAAAAGGTGACTTGGAGGGGGTTGGCAAGCAAGGCCTTGAAGGTGTGATGAAGCTTGTTATGGCGACTCACTCCGGAATGTCGACTGATCAGTTCCATCAAGAAGTGAAGGAGTGGATGAAAACGGCCGTGCATCCTACGACTGGAAAGCCATACACTGAAATGGTTTATCAACCGATGCTTGAGTTACTCGACTATTTGAGAGCAAATGACTACCAGACCTATATAATTTCTGGAGGTGGCATTGATTTCATGCGTGTTTGGGCACCAGAAGTGTACGGGATCCCAACGCAAAATATCGTTGGGACGACATTAAAAGCGGAGTATCAGGTTGTTGATGGAAAGCCAGCGATTCAACGCTTGCCAGAAATTGATTTTGTGAATGATAAAGCGGTGAAGCCTGTCACGATTCAGAACTTCATTGGTAAGCGCCCGGTGATGGCATTTGGTAATTCTGACGGTGACTTACAAATGCTAGAGTGGACTAAAGCGGGGTCTGGCCCACGATTTTCAGCGGTTATCCATCACACGGATGACAAGCGTGAATGGGCGTATGATAAAGACTCTCACGTGGGGAAATTAGACAAATCATTTAAAGTGGGTGAAGAGCAAGGTTGGCTGTTTGTCGATATGAAACAAGATTGGAATCAAGTTTTTAAAGAAGCGATGAAAAAGTAGCGACCCAGCCAACGTAAACATTACACCAAACATTTGGTGATAGGGGGTGATGAGCAAAACGCTCTTCATCTCCTCAACTTAACAATTCTGTTTGGTATCAGCATAAGCAAATATTGCGTGCGTCCGTATTGGTTATTTGATTGCTGTGTGGCATTATTGCTTAAAACCACTTAAGTGAATTTAAGTAATGACGCAAGAAGAGCGATTGATAGAGCTCAGAGCCAAGCTAGAGCTACAAAACAAAATAACGTTATCGGAAGTCTGCGAGTATTTTGGCATCTCGCGAGATTCAGCGCGTCGAGATTTAGTTAAGTTGAGCCAACTACCGGGATTACAAAGAATCCGAGGTGGCGTCATGCTTGCCCCGATATCTTCCTCTACAGAGGCGTACTCCAGTCGAGCAATTAGCGACACTAAACATCGCCTTGCTCAAGCGGCTGTTAAGCTTTTGGATGAGCGTGACCACCTTGTTATTGATACCAGTACTATCTTATCTCTGCTCCCACTTTACGTAGAAAAAGCACGTTATGAAGAAGATAAGCTCAACGTGGTCACCAACAGTATTGACGTACTGATCGCTGCTGAAAAAAGTGAATCAATGGACGTCCATTTCTTAGGTGGACACTTTGACCCCTACGCCAGAGCGATCTTGGGGGCACAAGCAGAACAGCAAATGAAGCAATATCATGTGAATAAGGCGTTTATTGGTGTGTGCGCGTTGTCATCCCGAGGGTTGACGACAAATAATGAGCTAGAAGCAACCATGAAACAAACCATGATAGAGCAAGCTCAACAAGTCATTGTCGTTTGTGAATCCCGCAAAATTGGAAGCGACAATTTTCACCATGTATGTGATTTGTCAAAGATCGACATCGTTATTACCGATCATGCTCCTCAATCAGATTTTCAACAACTTCTCGACCACAATGATATTGAATGTATTGTTGTTTCACCGAAATAAGGAATCTTAGTATGGCTTACGATCCCGTAAAGACCGCCGTGATTGGTTACGGATATTCAGCAAAAACTTTCCACTTACCCTTCATTAAAGCACTGCCAAACTTGACGTTGAGCGCAATAAGTTCTCGTCAACAGGAAGCGGTCCCAAATGATTGGCCAGATGCTCAGTGGTTTGCTGATGCCAATACTTTACTCGATGACAGTGACGCTGAGCTTGTGATCATCACTGCGCCAAATGACGTGCACTACGAGCTCGCAAAGCGCGCGTTGAACAATGGGAAACATGTCATTGTCGAAAAGCCGTTTGTAACGCGCATAGAAGATGGGAATGAGTTGATCGCCTTAGCAGAAGAAAAAGGATTGGTTCTGAGCGTTTTTCATAATAGGCGTTGGGACGGCGACTTTCTCACCGTTAAATCGCTTATCGAACAAGGTAAGTTAGGTGATGTGAGGCTGTTTGAGTCGCACTTTGATCGCTACCGTCCTGAAGTTCGTCAACGCTGGCGAGAGCAGGCTCAAGATGGCGGTGGTATTTTATTCGATCTTGCTCCCCATCTTCTCGATCAGGCCTTGGTGTTATTTGGTTTGCCAGATGCGATAGATGCACAGTGTCGAATGATGCGTCCGGGCGCGACGACGATTGATTACTACAACTTAGTGCTTCATTACCCAGACCATATTGTGCATTTACATTCAAACTTATACAGCCCAGAACCAAACCTGCGTTATAAAGTATTGGGTACTGAGGCTAAATATGAAAAATACGGATTAGATCCTCAAGAAGGTTACTTAAAAGAAGGTCGATTACCGGAGAACGATGCTTGGTCAGAAGAGGACGAGGCGTTATACGGTGTCCGCTACGACGAAGATGGTGCGCAAACCATCAAAACGGAGAGAGGTGCGTATCAAGCTTATTTTGTTGGTGTGGCAGATGCCATTCGTTTGGGGACTGATAACCCGGTTCCTGCCGTTCAAGCAGTACAGAATATCGCTCTGATTGAGATGGCATTGGAAAGCAGTAAAACGGGTAAAACGATTCAGATGAAATCATGAGCTTAACGCTTGAGCTCGTCGCTCAACAAGAGCATGAGCTTCAATTGAAAGAGTTTAACCATCAAGTTGCGTGGTCTATTGGTTTAGCTTTAAAAGAAGCGGCGGAAGCCTGTGACGCGGCTGTGGCTATTGAGGTCTACGGTTTTGGACAAACGCTATTTCAATACGCGATGACAGGAACGTGCGCTGACCATTTGGATTGGGTTCGTAGAAAGCGAAACTCAGTATTGAGATATGGTCGCAGCTCTTACTACCTCTCGCTATACAATAAGCAAAAGCAGCGTGATTTTGAAAATCAGCCACATCTCGATGCGCGTGAGTATTGTGCTCATGGTGGCGCGTTCCCAATTCGAATCATGGGTTCTGGTTTAATTGGGGTTGTGACGGTATCGGGTTTACCGCAGTTAGATGATCATCAGCTTGTTGTCGATGTATTAAAGACAATGGTAATGACGAGCACAGAGCTTGCTTAAAGTTGTGCGATATTACAGTGGCACGGCATTTATTTTGTGTCACTGAATTCTCTTATTAGCTCATTTTGCGTTCTATTATGTGAGAAAATATTTAACACTGCTCCCAACTTCCTACCTGAAAATTAAATCAATTTCATATAACCTATACGCTCATTCATACAAAAAGCCATCGAAGCTGGCAGTTGGCAAATGTCCTTTAGAAGAAAAGAAAAACTTAATCTTAGAAACCTTATTGTAATCCTGTGTGTTTTCAGCGTGCTTGTCACTTTGATCAATGCGTTTTATTCGATCTATCGAGTGCAACGAGATCTCATCATCAATAACACGTTAGAGTCCAACCGCGTTTATGCGCAAAAAATGTCAGAAATGACGGACTCTTTCATAGAAAGCTCAATGTCGCAGTTAAAATACAGTGCGAACTTGCTAAAAGATAAGATGCACGATGCTCAGTTTCTTGACGAAGAGGCGGAGAGGCTGAGAAAGCAAACCAAATCATTCAACTCTGTGGTTGTCGTTAATGCGAAAGGCGTCATTATTTCTGTATCACCAGAGACACTTCAGGTTAAAGGTGTAAAGCTTGTTGGTGAAAGAAAACGTCAATCTTTAAATGCTCAAGCGCCCGTTGTCACTGAGCCATTCATCTCACCCGCAGGTAATTATCTGTTAACGATCTCATACCCTATATTTTCTCAGTCCAATGAATATTTAGGCTATATCGGCGGTACTATTTATTTAGAGAAGGACAATATTCTTGCGGAATTACTTAGCCAGCATGCTTACAAAGATGGCTCTTTCCTTTACGTTGTGGACGAAAGCAATACGCTGATCTACCACCCAGATAAATCGCGGGTTGGTGAAGTGATCAACGATAATATTGCAATTAACGCCGTGACAATGGGTCAGCGTGGTAACAAAGAAATAGTGAACTCTCGTGGTGTTGAAATGCTAGCAGGGTATGCACCAGTTGAATCATCAGGGTGGGGAATTGTCGCTCAGCGCCCGAAATCAATGACGTTAATGGTGCTAGATGAGCAGATGTGGAGTGTATTTTTCAAATCGATTCCAATTGGTTTATTAACTCTGCTGTTGATCTGGTTCTTCTCTCTACTTATTTCAAGACCATTATGGCAACTGGCTGGCGCTGTTCGGGGAGTGGAAGAACACTCTTCATCTATCGATGATTTGAAGCTGGTTAAGTCTTGGTATTTTGAGGCTTCACATTTGAAGCTCAGTTTCCTCAAAGCGTTTGGTATCGTTTCAAAAACCATTGATAAGCTGCAACTGGATACGCTAACAGACGCGATGACTGGGTTGTTAAATCGACGCGGCTTAGACAAAGTTCTAGGCTTGTTTAAGCAAGAAAA
Source organism: Vibrio sp. RM-41-2B (assembly GCF_024744415.1). Classification (NCBI taxonomy): domain Bacteria; kingdom Pseudomonadati; phylum Pseudomonadota; class Gammaproteobacteria; order Vibrionales; family Vibrionaceae; genus Vibrio; species Vibrio sp. RM-41-2B. Next base: position 132,358 of record NZ_JAMQWD010000051.1, read on the forward strand.
CACCGCTTTTTCTATTTTAGCTTTGGATATTGATCATTTTAAGAGCGTCAATGATAACTATGGTCATGATGTGGGTGACAATCTACTCAAAGAATTCGCTCAGTTGATGAAAGAGCAAGCCCGAGCGAATGATCATCTTTGCCGTTCCGGTGGGGAAGAGTTCATGATGTTCCTTGAAGCGACGGATGTTCATCACGCGGTTGATGTCGCTGAGCGGATTAGGCATAACGTAGAAAAACACGATTTCCTGGTCGTTGGTAAGGTGACGGTATCACTTGGTGTTTCTCACTGGAAAGGCAACGATATGCCAATTGAAGCGGTAATGAAAGACGCTGACAACGCTCTGTATAAAGCAAAGCGCAACGGAAGAAATAGAACCGAGTTAGGTGAAGACGCACAATAGGTATAGTGCTATGCGCTGAACGTAAAACGCGCCAGTTACCAAGTTTTTGTTTTACTCGTTGGCGTAGCCGCTACCAATTGCTCTAAATGGCAAGTCGAGTTCTAACTCCGGAATTTGCTTGCCCACCCAAGCTGGGAACGTGTTGCTATTTGGCCCTGGAAACAACGTGTATTCTTCAGCCCACGGGTATTGGTTGATAACGCTTTGTATTTTTGGGATAAGTTTATCGGCTTTTTCACCTTGTATTGAGAGTATTTTTTCTGGCTTAGCACCGTACCAGTAGCGATCTGGTGTGCCCGTTTGGTATTGATACAGAGCGGGTTGTCCACGATTCACGCGCCACCCGACCACTTCATACACGGTATATTCGTTCGCATTTTCAGGCTTTATCGCAAACCAAGTGTGCACCGCAAACCAGCCTCGCCAACCAAATGCATCTGCGGCATAAAACTCAATTACGGCATGTTTCACATTGGAAGGGTCAGGCGCGATACCGGCAGGTTCTCTGCTTGCGGTACGCCAATCTCCTTGAGTGCATCCACCCATCAAAGCTGCGATTGATATCAAGCCAACTTTTAATAGATGAGTAAAACTGAGAGAGTTTTTCATTGATCGCTCCTAGACCAACCGATGTTGGAAATGCTTTATTGATTTTAGCTATAAAATAGGTGCAAGCCTTATTGTTAAATCTTCCCTTCGTTAAAAAGAAGGGAAGGCTAGCGCCACAATATCGGATCATACGTAATAATGAGGTAAGCAGATTTGTAACATGTGGCATAGACAATATTGTCTCTCTCTATTAACTTGCTTAGTTGCGTATGAAAAAGTAAGAGCTTGTACGTATATTGCTTACATTGTTTATTACTTTTAAATTCAATAAAAACAATTGCTTGGGTGTTGTTGGTGGCGATTAAATAGGCTGGTTTATCCTCAGATGTATTGTGATTTCCCCATTTTTAGCGGAATTTTATCGTACATCCTTTTACTGTATTTAGAGACTTGCGTACACCTGTGGCACAATGGGCGATTACGGAAGGAGTGCTGTTTGGTAATGCAAATGGCAGAAAAATAACTAGAAATTGAATAACCAATGTTTAAATCAAAAAGTATACTTGCATTATGCACGTTCGCATTTGGCTGTTTTGCCAATCAAGATAGTGAACCAACGTCCGTTGTACTGAACTATGGTGACTCTTCACTCAGCGCTGATATTCAAGCAAATCGAAAATTTCATGTGGTTCAAGATAATGAAAGTGAACATGTGGAGTTTTCTGGAGGAGTCACGAAGGAATATTCCGATTACATTGTGAATATACATATCATCAGAAAAAGCAAAATACGCAGATCAAGTCGAGAGCTAAATACCACCGTATTGATGAAAAGCGATCAGCTTGAAAAGCCTTTAGTGGTTGGTATTGAAAATGATGAATTCACCAGTATTACTTTGCGTTAATACTTGGTATTTATCGAATAGGAATGGTTGAACCGATGCTCTCAATACGTCGCTATCGTACAGAGGATGCTCCAATATTGTGGACACTTTTTTACCACACTGTACGAGTCATTAATCGTCGCGATTATACCGAATCACAAGTTTCAGCTTGGGCCCCATCAGATTTTGATCTCAATTCATGGCAACGCACAATGGATGCTATTCAACCCTATATCGCGGAAATAGAAGGGCAGGTCGTTGGCTATTGTGATTTGCAAAGTGACGGCTTGATTGACCATTTCTTTTGTCACCATGAATATCAAGGCCAAGGTATTGGTCGTGATTTGATGTCTTTTCTATTTTCACAGGCGAAAGTACAGGGGATAGAGCGACTGTACTCTGAGGTGAGTATCACTGCACGACCTTTCTACGAGAAAATGGGGTTCACAGTTAAGGTTCAGCAACGTGCTGAAGTTAGGGGAGAAACCTTAACTAACTTTATGATGGAAAAGTATATTTCACTGAAATCGTGAGCATTTAGTGAGCTTGAACACAGATATAAAATGTTTTCCAATGTGAAAACAAGTTCATTGATCTCGCACCAAAGTTTTGTTTGAATACAGTGTGCATAATCTTCTCTGGAACAAGCCATTACTGCATTTTTCGTCTCTGAAGGCTTAGTCAGAGCCTAAAAGCTTCGGTATTGCGGTGGGTAATGGCGTTCCAAACGCCAATCGTGTCTGGCTAACCATCTCAGGAAGAGAAGTAGTACTATGCGCCCTTATCTCAAATACATTATTCCAACATTGATACCATTGCTTATTTGGTTAATGCCCCTCTCTGCATTCCCATTTGATGGCATTACTATCGTCCAGCAGAGAGTGATCGCAATCTTCTTGCTTGCTGCACTCTGCTGGGTGTTTGAACCTATTCCAATCTACGCCACTTCGGTCGTTATCATTGTGCTCGAACTATTGCTTGTTTCGAATAAAAGCATCGTACTTTTTCGCTTGCAAGAAGGGCAGCCACATTTTGGTGAGCTGTTGCAATATAACGAGATAATGGCGACTTTCGCTAGCCCGATTATTATGCTGTTTCTCGGCGGGTTCTTCTTAGCTATGGCGGCGACAAAGTACAGGCTGGATGTCAACTTAGCGCGCGTGTTGCTAAAACCATTTGGGCAAAACCCAAAGTTCGTTATGTTGGGTTTGATGTTGATCACCGCTGTCTTTTCCATGTTTATGTCAAACACCGCAACAACAGCGATGATGTTGTCGATTCTAACCCCTGTGATTGCGGTATTTGGGCCTAAAGATCCCGGTCGAATTGCGTTTGCCTTGTGTATTCCCGTTGCCGCCAACATTGGTGGTATTGGTACACCAATCGGCACGCCCCCGAATGCTATCGCGCTGAAATATTTGGTTGGTGACAACTTAATTACCTTTGGTGAATGGATGGTATTTGGCGTGCCATTCGTCATTGTGATGATGGCGCTAGCGTGGTTTCTGATTGGCTTTTTGTATAAAGCTGAGCAAACCACCATCGATCTGAATATTAAGAGCAAGTTTTTGAAAACACCAAAAGCGATGATTGTCTATGTCACCTTCGCAGGTACGATTATTCTCTGGTTGATGGGTTCAGCACATGGAATGAACTCTTACACAGTGGCATTAATTCCGGTCGCGGTATTCTCATTGACGGGCATTATCAACAAGGAAGATTTGAAGAAAATTTCTTGGGACGTGCTTTGGTTGGTGTCAGGTGGTATCGCTCTGGGTCTTGCTCTGGATAAAACAGGGCTTGCGAAGCTGGTGGTACACAGCATTCCGTTTGATCAGTTCTCGCCATATGTTGTCTTGTTTGGTGCGGCTTTCATGTGCTTGCTAATGGCAAACTTTATGTCGCATACGGCCACTGCAAACTTGCTTATGCCGATTATGGCTGCGCTAGGTACCTCGATGACTTCGTTAACGCCATTGGGTGGAGAAGTGACGCTGATCTTAGTCGTGACATTTGCCGCGTCACTCGGTATGTCGTTACCAATCAGTACGCCACCAAACGCGTTAGCTCATGCTACTGGGCATGTCGAAAGCAGCCAAATGGCTCGTATCGGTGCAGTGCTGGGCGTGATTGGTGTATTACTTAGTTTTGTTATGGTTTGGATTTTACATACCGTTGGGCATATTGGGTAACCCATGTACGAAACGAAACTAGATGCGTTAGTACAACGCTATTTTAACCATCTTGAACGCCGATTAACGGTTTTGTCCGGATCGGTACTGATAGAGCAAGCTGGCTACAACGATCGGTTGTACTACGTGCTTTCAGGAGAGTTGGCTGGCTATTATGCGGAAGACGACAAGAAGCCAATTCAGGTATTTTCTGCGTCTCAAGGTGCGTTTATTGGCGTACATAGTTTCTTTTCTGGTACATGGACGGCCTCTTCGACAGTGATTGCTCAAACCGACGTTGAACTGGCTTGGATACAGCGTGATACGCCCGCGGTGGAAGAGGCGACATACGGACCATTGACGACACAATTTATGCCTGTGATGGTGAACGAATTATCTCGGCGTCAACGGCGTGCAATGCAAGAGGCCTTAGCTAAAGAAAAAGCGTTGCAAAAGCTTCATACCGCAGAGCAAATGACAACGTTAGGACAGCTTGCCGCGGGTATTGCTCATGAGTTGAACAATGCTATTGGTGTGGTAAGCAGTAAATCTGAGCGACTCGAGTCGGTCATCATGGAATTGCTTGAAGAAGTTCATCCGGAAGCGAGTCAGTTTTTTGATTTTGGTTTGATGCAAGGACAGAAAGTCTCTTCCAGCGAAGCGAGAAAGCGGGGGCGTCACTTCGAAAAATATTACGGCTTACCTAAGGATCTCGCGCGTGATCTCGCTCGTGCCGTTCCAAATAATTTCCTGTCGGAGCATTGGTTAAAAAGACCCGAAGAAGCGATACGTTTCTGGCAAATGGGGCGAGACCTTCATGATTTGCGTATTGCCTCTAAACATACTGTTGGCATTGTACGTTCAGTGAAACAATTGGGGCGTACGGATATCGACTTGGATGAAGCGTTTAATATTAATGACTCAATCAATCGAGCGCTGGCCCTATTGCAAAGTGACTTAAGACGCGTGAGCGTACGTTTTAGTCCAGCGGAGTTGCCGGACTTTGTCGGCTCTCAAACCGAACTCGTCCAAGTTTGGGTCAATATTTTAAAGAATGCGTGTGATGCACTTGGTCAAACTGAAGATCCGGGGATCGAAATACATACTCGAGAGAGTAAGGGGAAAATTTTGGTCACGATTGCTAACAACGGACCAGAAATCGATGAAGCGACACGCAGAAAAATTTTCCGGCCAAACTTCACCACTAAAAAGGGTGGGTTGTCGTTTGGTTTAGGATTAGGGCTGTCGATTGTGAAACGCATTATCGCCGGATATAACGGCTCTATTGTGGTAAAGAGCGACAGTGAAAAAACAATTTTTAGAATCAAGTTACCAGTAGAGGGTGAACATGGAGAAGCTTAATGTAATTTGCGTTGATGACCAACGAGAGGTATTAAGCGCGGTTCTACAAGATTTAGAGCCGTTAAATCAGTGGTTGAATATCGAAGACTGCGAATCCGCAGGTGAGGTTCTAGAACTGATGGATGAGCTTGATGCAGAAGGCGAGATGATCGCATTAATAATTTCCGATCATGTCATGCCAGGTAAAACAGGAGTGGAACTACTGACAGAGGTATCAAAAGACAGTCGTTTTGTTCGCACACGTAAAGTGCTTCTGACGGGGCAGGCGACGCACACGGATACCATTAATGCGATTAACTCCGCAGGTATTGATCGCTACTTTGAGAAGCCATGGCAAGCGAGCCAATTGATTGAGTGCGTTAGAAACTTGGTGACTCAATATATCTTTGATATGGGCTTAGATTACACTCAATATCACGAACACTTAGATCAGAGTGTTGTTTTTGAGCGCCTACGTTAATCAAGGCTCTCTAAGGTTGTTTTCGTCACGGCCAGTTAGTGTCTGAAATTTACTGTGAGTAGTTCAGCATGCTTAACGTGGCCGTGCGGAATATCGTTAATTCTGGGATTATTTCGCCGAAGAACGGTTTAGCTCAATGAATAGCGACTGGCACTGGCAACAGAGAGTGGTTTAGAGAACCAATAACCTTGCAAATAATCGACGCCCATCTCGGAAAAGAAGTCACACATTTTTGCGTCTTCGATGCCTTCTATCACCACTTCAATATTATTTTCCTGACACATAGTGATAAGAAACTTCAAATACTCTTGAGAAGAGCGATTGGTCAGTGTCTTCCATGCCATCGACTTATCAATTTTGATTTGTGTCATCGGCAAGTCGAAGAAGCTATTTAATGAACTGTAACCAGAGCCAAAGTCATCGAGCGAGAGTGCAAAACCTAACTCCCTGAGCGTGCTTAGAGGGGCAATAGCCGTTTGGTTATTATCCAAAATAAACGTTTCTGTCAGCTCCAAAACAATAGACTCGGGGTCAACGCCAGCTTCATCCGCCATGGCTTTAATTCGCGTAGGGAATTCGCTGTTCATCAACTGAAGTACAGAAACGTTCACGTTAACACGAACTTGGTTTTGGTAACGTTCACGGTAGTTTTTGATGAATTCACACGCTTTGGCAAATACTTGATATCCTAGTTCGACGATCAATCCTTTGTTCTCTGCGACGGGGATGAATTCGTCAGGATAAATTTCGCCAAACTCTTTGCTACGCCAGCGAACTAGCGATTCGAAGCTCACCACTTTTGAGCTTTTGGCGTCAATAATTGGCTGAAACTTAACACTTAATGTCTGTTTTTCTAGCGCACTTTTAAGACCTTGCTCAATAAAGAAGTAGCGATCAACGGCATGCTGCGTCTTCTCACTGTAGACCGCGACGCGGTCTCTATTTTGTTCGCTCGCGTACTGACAAGTTCTTGCCGCTTTACGTAAAATCTCCTCTGCGGAGTGACTAGGGTCAATACAAGGATACAAACCAATGCTAATGTTGCTACCTAGGTATTGGCCTTCTTCAATCACCGCTTCATGGTAGGTTTGTTTTAAACTTTCAGCGTAACTCTGTAGCGCTTCTATTGAGCACTCATCGTGAATCAAAATCGCAAAGTCATCATCATGCACGCGATACACCGAGCTGTTTGGAGAGGGCAAGTGACTGAGAGTTTGTAGCAACTTCTCTACTAATCCATCGACCAGTTCGCTGCCATATTGATTCAAGTAAGATTTGATGTCTTCGATCTGAATATAACAAATAGACGCGCAAGAATCGGTGGTACGTACACTGTCCTCGATATCCAGCAAGAGATGGGCGCGGTTAGCCATGCCTGACGCGTTGTCATGAAATGCAACTTGATGGATGTAACTTTCCATCAGCTTACGCTCAGAAATATCGCGATGGCTGCCAACCATGTAATGGCCATGTTCTGTTTCTTTGGTCATGGCTACGCCTTCTATCCAGACGTATTGTCCATTGGGTTTACGCACTCGGTAAGTGGTTGTAACCCTCTTATTGTTGGTCGTGATGTGCGCATCGACCCTTGTGGACAGCCTTTCTCGATCAAGAGGATGAACAAGCTCTAACCATTGCTCTAAACTGATTCGGCCAGCGTTAATACCGAGCTGTTCATAGAAGCCTTTGTTGTAAAATACCATGGTACCAAACTCATCCATGTAGAAGAGGCCTTCGTTAAATACGTCGAAGATATGAATGAATCGTTCTTCAACGATTTTCAGGAACTCTCGGTCACTATCTGAGGCTTGTTGGTCAAATATGGTGGTCAAGATATTTCCTCCTCGAGCGTGTTAGCATCAGAGATGAGTGTGGGGGTTTGATAACATAGAGTTGATCTGTTGGCGTACATTACAATCACAAAAGTATCAGTTCAAATTGTTTGGCTATCATTTTATGCGCTACTAGGTTAATAACATACTAAGATTAGGCGGCTAATCATCGACATTTATAAAAAATAGTCAACAGTAAAAATCATTTATAAAATACAGTTATTGATGCTGTCCGCAATCTATAAATATTTATGAATAATTATCCTCAAGTTATTTTAAGACGTGTCGGTTAGAGGTTCTGCTCTTGAGTGTCATATCTGTATATTTGCTAGGCTAAAGACCATAATAACAAAAAGGGCTTAGTGATCGCGATGGGTTATTAATTGACAGGATGCTCATTAATAGTAATCAATTCTAATTTATTATCACGCCAATTAATCAAATCTCTTATAATACTGCCGTTAATATCGAGTAAGCTTTCTTTTTATGCAGTACGATCCAAAAAATTCAATCAAAATTGCGCTCGTTGATGTCGGCGTTGGTATGTTTGTTACCGCGATAGAGCACAACAAGCGCGTAAATTTAGCCAATGCAGGGCGGATATCTAGCCCAGAGGGCATTAAGAAGCTTACCGCGAGCGGCGTGAAGTATGTTTGGGTAGATCAAACATTATCTTCTCAGAAGTGTGTCTTTAAGCCTGTGGATGAATCCATTGTTGCCGTAGAAGAGGAGCGAGAGCCCAAGTCCTCTGACTTTTCGAAGGTTCAACGCGCTTATCGCTCGAGAGATGTTCAACATAAACGAGCCAAAAAGCTAATTGCGGAAGCAAAAGATCTGGCGCAGAAACTATTGAATCAAACTTTTGAAGGCAAAATCATTGAAGTTGATGAGGTAGAAGCTTGGGCTGATGATGTCATTGAAAGCGTTTTTATCGACTCAGATGCGTTGCAATGTGTTTCTGCACTCCGAAAAAAAGACTCCTACTTGTTGGAACACTCCGTCAATGTGGCTTGCCTTTTAGTATCATTTGGTAAGTACTTGGGGTTAGATAAGCAGACATTAAAGCAGCTCGCTATTGGTGGCATCATTCATGATGTAGGTAAAATTAAAGTTGATGACAAGATTTTGCATAAACCAGCAAAGCTAACACCTGAAGAGTTTGAACACATGAAGCTACATCAAGTGTTCGCTGGTGAGATTATTCTCCATGTAAAGGGCCTTAGTGATGTGAGTCGCGATGTCTGTTTGATGCATCATGAGAAGTTAGATGGCAATGGTTACCCTAGAGGCTTGAAGGGCGATGAGATTCCGATTCACGGCCGCATGAGTTGTATTGTTGATATTTACGATGCATTGACGGCCGATCGCTGCTACAAAAAAGGCATGAGCTCAGCAGAGGCGTTTAAAATATTGTTGAGTTTAACGCCATTTCATTTAGATGCAGACCTAGTCTACAAGTTCATTAATTGCGTTGGGATGTACCCAGTGGGCTCTATTGTTGAGTTGAGTGATGGGCGTGTTGGTATTGTTTGGTCCTCAAATGACTCTCAAGCTTTAAAGCCAGAAGTGAAGTGTTTTTACTCACGCAAATATCAGCGTTATATCGATGTGGCGATGGTCGATTTGAAAAATAGCCTACACAAAATAGAAAGAGCAGTCGCTCCGTCATCGTTAGAAATCGATCCCAAGCCTTTTTATGATTAAGAAAAATAAACATGCTTTACAACCTTGCATGCAGAGCGTATTTTGATTGCATAACTATCTATTAATGGTTTCTAAATTATGTAGGGACTAGGTGGTTATTAAAGAATCGAGTTTCATGGATGGAAACTGAGCTAGGAATATCTCAATAAAGATTGAGATATAACCCTCAACTTTTTGCGGGAAGGGATGCCAATGCAAATTGATACATGGATTTTTTACACCCTGGCCATTTTGGTGCTCACTGCATCGCCTGGGCCAAGCTCATTGCTGTGTTTAAGTAAAGGTGTGAGTAGTGGGTTTCGTATTGCCCTCATGACTGCGCTAGGCAGTTTATCAGCGATCACTATTATATTAACGCTTTCTTTTACCGGGTTAGGGGTTGTGATTGCCTCATCTGAGCTGGTCTTCAATATCATCAAATGGTGTGGTGCCGCTTATTTAATCTGGTTAGGCATTCAAGCGCTGCGCTCTTCTCAAACGGATTTTGACAAAACGGCAGCCGTCCAAAGCTCCTCGAATACGATCAGCGCGTTCACCAGTGGTTTTATTGTTGGCGCTAGTAACCCGAAAGCGATTGTCTTTTTTACCGCTTTGTTTCCTCAGTTCATTGATCCCTCTGCGCCTTTGCTGGCTCAATACGCGATTTTTGCATCTACATTTGTGGTGTTTGAGCTAAGTTGGCTAACATTTTATGCATTATTAGGTGTAAAAGCTTCAGACTGGCTGTTTGTCGCTGGAAGAGCCAAGTTGTTCAATCGCCTGACTGGCGGAGTATTTATTAGCGCGGGCGTCATGTTGTCGACGGCAAACCGATGAGAAAGCGCGTGTTCGGTGCATGGTTGGATTATTTCAATAGCGTAAGTTGCAATAACCTAATTTAGCGTTAGCTTATTTCCATTATGGAAATAGACGTTTTGTTTATTTTCATTAGTGGCAACAGGTAAGCCGGAGTAAAATCACGTTACTCTTTAGGGGTAGAATCCATGTTTTATCTTGTGGGTTTGTGGTTACTTTTTCAGGGACATCTCAGATGAAAAGCCTTTCTGAACTACAACAACGTTTTCTAGACATTGCGACTGATGTTCGTCTTTCTCCAAAACAAAAGTCGAACTTTTTGGCCTTGGAGGCGGAAGCATGTATTCCTTACATGTCGATTTCCCCATCGCTAAGACAAGCAATGGATGAAGGAATCATCTGTGATATGTTTGAAGGCCATGCACCTTTCAAACCACGCTATGTGCTGCCTGATTACGCTAAGTTCCTATCGCAAGGCTCTGAGTATCTAGAGTTGCTTCCAGCTGCCGATTTCGATGATGCGCTGAATATGCTCACCATCATTTACCATCATGTTCCATCGGTAACGAATATTCCGGTGTATTTAGGTCAGTTGGATCATGTCTTACTGCCTTACATAGGCGACCTGACAGAGAATCAAATTTACAAAAAGTTAAAACATTTTTGGATCATGTTGGATCGCACATTGCCAGATGCGTTTATGCACGTGAATGTCGGACCGACAGACAACATTATTTGTCGCACTATTTTAAAAGTGGACGCCGAGCTCAAGCAGATTGCGCCAAATCTTACTTTCATGTACGACGAGTCGGTCACGCCTGATGATTTACTTCGTCAAGCGACGCAGAATATTTGCGAGTGTAGTAAGCCTCATATTGCCAATTACCCTGTGCACTCGAAAGCCTACAGCGGTTCACGTTTTGGTATTGTAAGTTGCTACAATTCACTGCCACTGGCTGGTGGCTCAAACACGCTGGTGCGAATGAACCTAAAAGAAGTTGCAGAACGAGCATCGGATTGTAACGACTTCTTAAACAGTGTTTTGCCTTTATACCATCAATTAATGGTTGAGTTGATGGACGCTAGAAGTACGCACTTGCATGAAAAGTCCAATTTCTTTCAAGGATTTTTGACGCAAGAAGGGTTGATTGAAGAGTCCCGTTTCGCACCAATGTATGGCATTTATGGTATGGCAGAAGCGGTGAATCTTCTGTTCGAAAAAGAAGGCCAAACGGGGCAGTACGGAAAAGATGAACGTGCGAATGCCTTTGCTCATGATGTTTCAGCCACACTGGCGAAACTAGTGGAGTCAACCCCAGTGAAATATGGTTTGGATGGCAAAGCGCTCTTACATGCTCAAGGTGGTATTAGCTTAGATCTTGGCGTTACGCCAGGTGTGCGTCTTCCTTATGGCACGGAGCCAGACCCTGTCACTTATGTACAAGCAACAGCTGAGCATCACCAGTATTATCGTGCAGGTATCAGCGATATTTTGACGATTGATGAAACGGTGAAATCAAACCCAGAAGCGATGTTCAATTTGTGCAAAGGGGCGTTAAATGCTGGTTATCGTGAGTTTACCGCGAATGTGGCCTCAAATGATTTGATTCGCGTTACGGGATACATGGTCAAACTTTCTGATATCGCAAAATATGATGCAGAAGGTTCGAGAACCAATACGACGTTTCTGGGAGCAGAGGCGGCAAGAAATACTGGGATTTTAGAACGCTCACCACGTGTGGTGAGTCATGAAATGACACCGACCTACACGCAGGCGTAAAGGTCGGTTTAGGAAAGAACAAGATGTCTAGACGAAGTGGAAGCCTTTTGGCAAAAGTCACTCGTATCCTTCCTTTCTCTTGTGTTGATGGGCCAGGAAATCGTCTAGTCATCTTTCTACAGGGTTGTAACTATCAGTGTTTGAACTGTCATAACCCTCATACAATAAACCATTGTAATCACTGTGGTGATTGTGTGAGTGAGTGCCCGGCAGACGCACTGAAGTTCGACGAAAACAACAACGTTGTTTGGCTTAAAGAGGAGTGCACCCACTGCGATCATTGTATAGAGATATGTCAGAACCAATCTAATCCAAAAATTACTGACTACTCTGTGGTAACAATGCTCGATTTGATACGCAAGCATCGCTTTTTCATCAGTGGTGTTACAGTATCCGGTGGGGAATCTACCTTACAACTTCCTTTCATTATTGAGCTGTTTAAAGGGATGAAGCAAGATCCTGAGTTACAGCACCTTTCTTGTTTCATCGACAGCAATGGCTCTTTATCAGTGACAGGTTGGCAGCGTGTGCTTCCTTTTCTGGACGGTGCGATGATCGATTTGAAATCGTGGCAGACAGAGACGCACCAGTGGCTAACTGGGCGTGATAATCATCGTGTATTCAAAACGCTTCAGTACCTTGCAAAGCATGAAAAATTGTATGAAGTTCGGTTACTGCATATTCCAGGGAAAAGTGATTTAGATATAGAAATCGTAGCGATTGGGCGCTATTTGAGTACTTTACCTGAATCGGTGCTTATCCGTTTAAATGCATTTCAACATCACGGAGTCATGGGGGAGACGCTAACCTGGGATGCGTGCTCTCGCCATGATATCGAACGCTTAAAATCAGAACTTTTACGTTACGTGAGTAACCCCATCGCAGTGCCGACTGTACTCACGTAATGCAGTTTTGATTCGTTATCTTACTCACGCATCGCACGCGTCTAGCATGGCACAGGCATCGAGCAATTGTTTTTGTAGCCATTTTAAAGCCGGATCGTTCAAGCTCGCTTTGTTCCAAACGAGGCTGTAGGCTACCTGTCCATAATCGAATGGAAGGGATTGTTCAACCAAGCCTTTTGCTTGCATGGCCGCCCTTGCCCAAAGTTTGGAACAGGTGAACAAGTAATCTGAGTGCTGACACATCACCGCAGCTGAGCCAAAATCCGCTACACGCATAGCCATGTTTCGCTTCGAGTGCCTTTGTGTGAGGTTCTGCTCGAAATAAGGTTGTGAGAGATCTTTATCATGAATCCCAATGTGTCTTGCACAGAGGTAGCTTTCAACAGACAAAGGCTGTTTAGAGAGTGGATTTGATGGTCCCATTAAACAAACCATTTCGTCTTTCAGAATGGTTTGCCATACCAAGTCTTTGTTTTGCGTGGGCGGCTGACTAAGATCGTGTGGAAGCAGCAAAAAGTCCACTTGGCCTCTTACCAACGCATCGAAACTCATTTCCTCTTTTGCATGCACATTCAAATGTGCGTGATTACCGAGTTGCTGAGATAAATGTTGTAGAACTGGCGCAAAAAGCTCAAACGAACTTTCACGCATAGCTAATGAGAAACTGCCCTGATAGTAAGCTGGATTAAATGAGCCCTGATGTAATAATCCATTCATGCTAGAGAGTATGCCATGGATTGAGGGGCCAATGTGCAGCGCAAATGCTGTTGGTACCAAGCGAGTACCATCGCGATAGAAAAGATCATCTTTCAGCGTTTCACGTAATTGCCCAAGTGTTTTACTGACGCTCGAAGGTGTTACACACAGGCGCTCTGCGGCAAGCGTAACACTGTGAGTGGTTAACAACATATGCAATACAGTGAGATGTTTTAGGCTAATGCGTGAAAGAGCAATGTAGTCCATAAATAGCATGGTTTCTTATGATTTTTGGCAGTATATCAGGATGAAACAAATTTTTACTATTGTTTATCTCGTAAATGAGCATCTTTCGCTTTGAGCTCAATGTATTTAACGTGTTGCGTAAAAATAATTTGAGCTTTGTAAGATTAAAGAACTCTCTTGGATTTGTTAGGTCTTTGGCGTTTTCCTTTCTTCAATTTTAGAATTTCTATTTTATTTATCTTTCTAGTGCGAGGGCTGAATAGTTTGTGTACGAATGAAAAGCCGTCATTACCTATTAAAAATAGCCATTGTGTTGTTGATTGTTTGGTGATTTACTCAAGATCCTTAAGTAACAGAGGTATAAATAATTAATGGACGACCCCTTTAGTCGACAGAACCCTTCACCGTATGTCTTCCCATCACTGGAGGCGTACTCATGTTAGAACTTTTCATGCAACCAGAGGCTTGGGCGATTTTTGCCACTTTGTTTGCGCTTGAAGTTGTCTTAGGCGTTGATAACGTCGTTTTTATCTCCGTCCTATGTGAAAGATTGCCACAGCACCAACGTAAACTGGCAAGAAACCTTGGCATCGGCCTTGCTGTTATTGCTCGTATTGCATTGGTTTTTTCTATCTCTTGGATTATGCAGTTGACTCAACCACTGTTTTCCGTCGCAAACCAAGCGTTTACCGGAAGAGACGTGATCATGATCGCGGGTGGTGCATTCTTATTGGCAAAAAGCCTGAAAGAGTTGTGGAGCTGGTTAAATCACAATGAATCTGGCCACTCGACTCATGCTCGTACTGGATTAGCGGTAGTACTGCTGCAGATTGTTGCTGTGGATGCGGTATTCTCAATGGACTCGGTGATAACCGCCGTCGGTTTGACAAGTGATGTCCCGCTTATGGTCGCGGCGATTGTCTCGTCTGCAATCGTGATGGTAATGACTGCTGAAAAAATCAATAATCTGGTGACGCGCTATCCCGGCTTTAAAACGTTGGCATTGCTGTTCCTGGTTTTATTGGGTGGCTTATTGATGGCAGAAGGCTTCGCAATTCATATCAATAAAGGTTATGTGTACTTTGCGATGGCATTTGGTTTGATTCTGGAACTTTGTCATATCCAGCTAAAAAACAAACAGCGTCCTAGCATTAAGCGTCTTCGTCCGTTGCGAATTCGAGCAACGAGATTAGAAGCTCGTCAATAACAAACGACATTGCCGCTCACATGAGCGGCATTTTTGTATCTTGTATCGTCATTTTTAATTCTCGTTTTGCTTCATTGTCGTCTCGATAAAAAATCGCATTTGTTGTTGTGTCGCAGATTTTTTATATAGAGCGCCCAACTAACACGAGTGAACGAAAATAATGAATAAAATGATCGATGCGTTAGCAACCAATGGCTACTACATCTGGGATGATTTTCTTTCTGAACAAGAGGTGGCTCAACTGCGAGATTGCATTCCAAGCAATTGGAAAAAAGCACGTATTGGTCGTAACGATGATGTGACTCGTATTGAATCTATTCGAAGTGACAAGATTCAATGGTTATCGCCAAATATGGGGCATGCTGTTGCTTCTTACTTGGATAA
The DNA here is from genome assembly GCF_024744415.1 of Vibrio sp. RM-41-2B. Taxonomy (NCBI): domain Bacteria; kingdom Pseudomonadati; phylum Pseudomonadota; class Gammaproteobacteria; order Vibrionales; family Vibrionaceae; genus Vibrio; species Vibrio sp. RM-41-2B. Next base: position 147,735 of record NZ_JAMQWD010000051.1, read on the forward strand.
AATGGAAGAGATCCGCCAAGAAGTGAACCGTCACTTGTTTCTTGGACTTTTTGAGTACGAAGCTCATTTTGCCAAGTACGAGAAAGGGGACTTCTACCAAAAACATTTAGATTGCTTCAAAGGTAACGAAAACCGTCGATTGACGACCGTTTTTTATATGAACGAATCCTGGACGGAAGAAGACGCGGGTGAATTAGTAGTATACGATTTGAATGACAATAAAATTGCAACCATTCCCCCACGCTCAGGGCGTTTGTTCGTATTCTTATCAGAGCAGTTCCCACATGAGGTGTTACCAACTAATGCCGAGCGTTTTAGTATCGCTGGTTGGTTCAGAATCAATGGTGTGCGAGATAATTTACTTGATATTGCTAGGTAGCTATTTATCTGCCTAGTTTTATCATCCTAAAAAAGGGGGCGTGTGTTCGCCCCTGTTTTGATTAAACGTCGGTTGAGAGTTCGTAACATTCTGTCATGTTTCGTTCTAATACCGCATAAACGTCAGAGCAAAGCTCCTCTTTGGCTATTTGCTCACCCATAATGTCGGCGATCTGTGTTTGAGTCATTCGTCCTCGATAAGGGCGATCTTGAGACAGGGCTTGGAAGACATCCGCGACAGCAATAATACGCGATGGTACATCGAGCTCGTCGCCTGTTTTGTGATAGGGATAGCCCGACCCGTCTAAACGTTCATGATGATTGGAAGCCCACTCCGCTATTTTCGCGTTAGGGAAGACCTTATGCAATGCGAGCTGAGTATCAATGGTATGGCGTTTAATGCGTGTGTACTCTTGTTTAGAGAGCCTTCTTTGTGAAGGATTTCATCTGGTGTTTTTAACTTTCCAATATCATGCACCAGCCCTGCAATATATAACATTTCTTGGTCGTGCTCGTTTAGCCCAAGCTTAATTGCTAGATAACGAGATAATTCCGCTACTTTTTGTGAATGTTGATAAGTGAACGGGCTCTTTGCATCGACAATTTGAGCGATAAACATTCCCAAACTGTTCATATCTTGGATGGTTAATTGCTTTTGAAGCCAATCAATGCTTTTAAAATTTAGGCCTATGGTTTCAATATTTTCCGACTCCATCGCGAACCAAAACGCGTCGGTCATGACGAGTTTAACCATTGCTTCGGCCATACTTGGATTAAACAAGGTTCCAACGTTTGCCATGATGCACTCAGCAATCAATTCTTCATGAAGCGTGACAATGTCACAGTGGCAGTTCATGACGTATTTTGAGCGCATAAAATCAAGGCGGTCTGATAAGTAGAGCAGGGCGGCCACCTCTTTTTCAAAAGGCGGTAAATCGAGCTCTTTTAGTTCGCTCCAATGTGTATGGTGGTAAAGAACTGGTGTCGCAAATTGGCGCAACAAACGACATTGCTTGAGGCTTCGGTACCCTCTTAAGCAGTGTGTTTTCACGTCTTGTGGCACCAGCTCTCCAAGTAACATTTTATGTTCTTGTGTTTCGGAGACTCCACAGTCGTGGATCATACCTGCGAAGTAACAAAACTCCGCTTTTTCTGGCTCCCAACCCATGACGCGAGCACATTGGTAAGCGATATAAGCGACACGATGGCTGTGGTGAGTATCGTCAACACCGACATAATCAAGTGCTCGAGCAACCCAGATAAGTGCTTGTTTTAGATCGACTTCAAAGCCCGTGTCCGTATGGGAATGGCAAGAATGATTCATGATTTATACCGACATTGCTAATTAGCCCACGCGAAACCCAAATCAGAAGGTGATAGGAAAATTGGGTACGACAGCGAATAGACCCCAAAAAGGTGGGCGTTTAGACGTAGTTTTAATTATGGGGCGGATAATAATCCTAGTTGCATAACAATATCACCTGAAGCTCATGATTAAGAGTCAGTTATTTGAACTAAGTATTAGTTTTGAAAGATTATTGTTGCTTTTATTGACTTATTTGAAAACGACAATAAATCATGATGTAACGCATTCTTATTTGTATTTTTATAAGTGATGTTCGGATTAGATTACTGATATACCGTACCGTTATGTGATTAAGTAGAATCCATATTTTTGAGTTTGTATGAATGATAAGGCACCTTCAATAACCACTTTATGATCGGCAAAGCCGAAGAGGGGTGAGTTATTAAGGTAACGCTAATGGAAAATCATAAAAAATAATTTTCTCTACAGCTCATGTGGTGTGGGGAGATCAAGATAACGGTATTGCTCCCTCAGCGGCATTTATGTGTTGATGAAATGACTTAATTAAAAAATGTGTGATTGCAAAGTAAGCATAGGTGATAAAAGTAGCTAGAATGATAGCTCTAAATGAAAAGGATTTCGTATGTTGAAGCATCGCTTATATCGGACTTACACCGCAGGGCTAAAAATAGCAGCTCTTATCCTTCCTATGCCGAGACCAACCTTGTTTTCCGGCCCTGGTTCGATGAATGAGCTATTAGAATCGATGACCGAACTGGGATTTAAGCGCGTCTTATTAGTTACCGACGAAGGGTTAGTCCAAGTCGGTATTGTCGATAAGGTGCTCAAGGCGGCAGCACAACTCGATTTACAGTTAGATGTTTTCTCGAAAGTGCAGCCCGATCCTACCTATGATCAGGTAGAAAGCGGTCTAGAGGCTTACCATCGTTTTCATTGTGAGGGCATATTAGCTTTGGGTGGTGGCTCGGCAATGGACTGCGCAAAGGTCATTGCTGCGAAAGTTACCAATAAACGGCCAATAAAAAAGTTAGCTGGACTATTGAAAGTATGGCGAATGCCAGCGCCTCTGTTTGCTATTCCAACGACCGCAGGAACAGGAAGTGAGGTCACCATCGCCGCGGTCGTATCAGATCCCTCCTCACACATTAAAACCCCTTTGATGGATCCAAAGTTGGTGCCACTAATGGCAGCTTTAGATGCGAACTTAATGATTGGTTTACCTCCTAAGATCACGGCTGATACTGGCGTTGATGCATTAACTCACGCTATTGAGGCGTATGTGTCGAGAAATGCTACTCAAGAAACTAGGGCTTACTCTGTTGCCGCCATTAAGTTAATTTTTAAGCATCTTCCTCGGGTCGTAGCGCAAGGGGATGATGTTGAAGCTCGACATAAAATGGCCATGGCATCCTACTATGCAGGTTTAGCATTTACGAAAGCGAGTTTGGGTTATGTTCATGCGTTTGCTCACACATTCGGTGCGAAATATGGAATACCTCATGGCATGGCAAACGGACTAGCCTTATTACCTGTGCTGCGCTTTTCATTATCAGAGATAGAGCCTCAACTAAGAAAACTCGATGCGTTGACGGCCGAAGGGCAGTCAGGTGAGGCGAGTGCTCAACACTTTTTGACGCACGTGGAGTCTTTGTTTGCAAGCATTGATATTAAGCAGAAAAGTGCACTCATTAAGCGCGAAGATGCTGATGCGCTTGTAGATTTAATTCTGAAAGAGGCGCACTGGAATTACCCTGTCCCTAAGTTCATGAGCAGGGAAGAATGTACTCAGCTATTGTTGGATATTAGTACTGTGTAAGTTTTGATTTACACTTGTGGTTTTTTATCCTTACACTTTGCTTGATCTTCTGCTGAAGATCCTACAATATCGACAGCATTACAAATATGGTGTTGGTTTCGGTACGCCGTTGCCCGATCTAATACCGATAATTCCTAATAAAGTGTAAAGATAAATATACAATGAGTCGTTCTAAAGTATTCGGTAGTACTCTAATTATCGCGGGAACTACAATAGGTGCTGGCATGCTAGCCCTTCCACTTGCCTCTGCCGGCATTGGTTTTTCAACTTCAATCATCATCATGCTCAGTTTATGGGCTCTGATGGCTTTCACTGCCTTACTCATGCTTGAGCTTCATCAGCATGCAGAAAGTAGTGCAACTCTTCATACTTTAGCGAAACAGATCCTGGGCCAAAAAGGCAAGTGGGTGGCAAGTTTTGCGATGTTGTTTCTGTTCTACTCATTGTGTGCAGCGTACATCGCTGGCGGTGGTGCTCAGTTCGGAGACCGCCTTGCACAATGGTTTGACCTTGATATTTCAGGGCCTACATCAACGATAATCTTTACCTTGATTGTGACTTTAGTTGTGACAGTTGGTACAGGTACGGTCGATAAAGTTAACCGCGTGTTGTTCGCGATGAAACTTGTTGCGATGGTTGCTGTGCTTTCTTTTCTTGCTCCAAACGTTACGGAATCTTACTTATTGAGTATGCCGATTGAGCAAGGTCTTATTGTAGCGGCGATTCCTGTTATCTTTACTTCGTTTGGTTTCCACGGAAGCATTCCGGCAATTGTGAATTACTTAGATGGCGATACTTCTTCTTTGCGCAAAGCCGTTATTATTGGCTCGACGATCCCGCTCGTGATTTACATCTTTTGGCAGATCGTGACATTGGGTGTGGTTAGCCAAAGTACGCTTATTGAAAACGGCGGGTTGAGCGCCCTTATTGGTCAACTATCGCAGACGGTGCACCAATCAAACTTAGGCAACATTGTCGGTGTATTTGCTGATTTGGCACTGTTAACGTCATTTCTTGGTGTGAGTTTGGGTCTATTCGAATTTTTGGGTGATACCATCAAAGGGAGCAACGATAAGCCTAATCGCTTGGTTGCGGCACTCGTGACGTTTACCCCACCGCTGGGCTTCGCACTTTTTTACCCTCAAAGCTTTATTATGGCTTTGGGCTATGCAGCGATTGCCTTAGCGATTTTAGCCATCTTTTTACCTCTGGTTATGGTGATCAAGGTTCGTAAATCGGATGATTTTACAGGAGAGTACCGAGTAGCTGGTGGCCAAGGCGCATTAGTGATAACGGGTATCGCTGGCACAGGTATCGTATTAGCTCAGCTGTTAATTACGCTGGGTGTGCTTCCTGCTCTGGGCTAGTTGTTTAGAACGTTCTCTGAATAACCTCTAGTTACTGAATCCATCGTAATCAATCAGTATTGTTAAGCCAACGAGTTTCGCTCGTTGGCTTTTTTAATCTGGATCAAATTACCGTAAGATATTCGGTGAAAGAATTGGTAGAAATGTGCTTTTATTTCGTACACTTAAGTTGTGGTATATCGATAATTTAAGTGGAGAAAACCGCTCAAAATACCATTGAATTTACAACACAAAGAGCTTCTCTTGTTTCTCTGCTTGGGTGTGGAGGTGAAGTATGGCGCACCGGAGTTTTTACCCGTTTGCAAAACCGCTTAATGAGCAACTGCAAACGCTAAAGGGCAGGATGCAGGCGCACTTGCCGTGTATTGATAGGGTGTCATTTGCTAAATATCACCCAGACCAAGATGTGCTCAAATCATTTGCAGAAAGTGAGTTCGACACTTGGTGTTTAGCCCACCATGAGTCAGCATTCCGTAAACTCCACCACCTCAATATTGCCTCCAAAAACGCGATTCCTCGGATCGTCGAAGACCTTCACGATATTAATCACTGTCCTCGGGTTCAAACCTTACTCAAACACGGATACCAGTCGTCGGTTGCGATTCCTTGTTACGACAATAAAGCATTTACAGGCTTTGTGTTTTTAAATTCCACTCAGCCCAATGCGTTTAGCTTAGAAGCGTTGAATAGTCTCAAACCTTATTTCGAAATGATTCAATTTGCGGTTGAATCAGAAGACCACGTCGTTAGCGCGATAGAAACGTTGGCGAACCGAATGCAATGTATGATGCCAGGCTACTCCCCTGAGTTTTACGCGCATACCAAACGAATGAAGTATTACAGCCAAGTCATCGCAACGCAGTTAGCGGATCGTTATCACCTGAATGATGAAATGGTCGAAGATATTGGTATTTTTGCTCAATTCCATGCGCTCAGTGATATTCAGCTGCCAGTTGAAATTGCTAGTCGCCGAACAAATTATACTCAAGAACAAGAGGCGATATTGATTCAACATATTGAGCGTTGCATCGACTCGGCCGATGACATAGTGGCTCGTATCGGAAATCCGGTTCACCCGAGTGTGACTTTGTTTTTGCAGATGGTTACTTATCAATACGAAAACTTAAATGGTACTGGTTATCCGTATGGTTTAACCAGTGGCGATATACCAATAGCCGCGCAAATTACGGCTGTCGCGAATGCCTTTGATTTTATGACGACGCACCATCCGTACAGACAAGCGTGGTCCATCCCATACGCATTGTTAGAACTTGAAAAATGGGTATATCAGGGGTGGTTATCTCGAGAATGTGTTAATGCTCTGCGAGAGCATCAAGGTTATATAAAGCAAATCATCCACAAATATCCGGAGCACTATACAGGCTTGGGGTTAATGTGAAGAGCAGTAACGAAGTTGAAATGTTGACGAGGAGGAATATTTAAACAATACTGTTTCTATATACAGTAGTAGGTTTGGAGGTGAAGTATGTTGTGGGAAACCCTTGAAAGAGTAAACCGCTTACGCCAACAAGCACTTGCAAATCCTGAGTTTGTTGAGTCAGCAAAAGAGCACGAACAAGCACTTCAGGAGCAAGAATACCATTATCAAACGAAGAAAAAGCGTTCAGCCAAAGACAAACAAGGTAAAAAGTCGCTGGCCGATATCTATAAAGAAGTAGAGTTTGGCGCTGACGCTCGTCATTAATTTATTCACTGCGGCATTTCTCATTTCTTCATGCGCCGCAGTATTCATTCAAATTTATGCGAGGGCAGTGGTAGACCGCTGCTCTCGTTGACCTGCCGACAATCCGCTAATGAAGTCATCCGCAACGAATAATCATTAACGCTTAGTAATTCTCTCAATGATCTTGTTGATGTAATGATAATGACAACGGTTTGCATTTGTATCTTTGTTGTTATATAAAACCTCCCTTATTAATCGTTCTGTTGAATAAGAACGGCAAACGTGATGAACGAATGAAAGCGGTTGATTAGCTTTCATTTGTGAATGGCTATTAGGTGAAGTAGGGATGTTGGAAGCTAAAGCACTCCAGTTTGAGATTGAAGGCAAGTCATTGCTAAAAGCGTTTGATGTGACATTTGAACCCGGAAAAACATACGCTCTTGTTGGGCACAATGGTTCAGGAAAATCTACATTGTTAAAGTTGCTGGCACAGCAACAGCCATACACCGCTGGTGACGTGGTTCTGCATGGAACGAGCATTAACGATCTCTCAGCGAAAAAATTCGCCCAACACATTGCCTACTTGCCTCAGCATCTTCCGGTGACCGACAGTATTTTAGGTCGCGATTTAGTCGGATTTGGTCGTTACCCATGGCATGGTTTACTTGGTCGTTTGAGCAAGAAAGATCATGACATTGTTGAAGAATCAATGGCGATGACAGGAACACTAAAATACGCAGATCGCTTAGTTGATACGCTATCTGGAGGGGAGCGCCAACGAGTGTGGCTAGCCATGCTATTAGCGCAAAAAACCGAGTATTTGCTTCTTGATGAGCCTTTGTCTGCGTTAGATATTAGCCATCAAGTCGATATGTTGAAGCTCATCTCTAAACTCAGTAAAGAGTTGGGTTTGGGCGTTATTATCGTATTGCACGACATCAACTTAGCAGCGCGCTTTTGCGATCATATCGTTGCATTACATCAAGGTGATTTGATTGCACAAGGCAATGTTGAACAGGTGTTTACTGAACCTAAGCTGAGGGACATATACGGGATAGAGATGAAGATCTCTGACCACCCTGCGGGTTATCCGGTGGCGATGCCAAGCTAGAGGTTGAATAATGAGCAGTACAAACACTCGACTTAAGCATTTCTCTTTCGCTCTCTCACTTAGTGCGCTTTTGGTCAGTTCCTTTCAAGCAGTAGCTGAGGCGTCACCTCGGGTGATGTCGGTTGATTGGACACAAACTGAAACGATGTTGGCGTTAGGGGTCGTGCCCGTAGGCGTCGCTCAAGGGCAAGATTACGATGCTTGGGTAAAATCGCCACCGTTACCACCTCAAACTAAGGATGTAGGGTTAAGAACTCAACCCAATATAGAGCGTATTTACGAGCTCAGACCTGACCGTATTTTTATTGCCCCGTACTTCTCCTCAATGAAGCATCGCTTAGTCGATATCGCCCCCGTTACCACGATTGACTTATATGAAAGCGGGATTACAGATTGGTCGGTACTTACTCGTTTCACTCGGAGGTTTGGTGAAGAGCTAGGAAGAGAAGCGAAAGCTGAGGCACTTATACAAAAATATGAAGAACGTTTCTCTTTATTAAAACAGCGCATAAACAAAGACCAGCCGCCGCTTTTAATGATTCAGTTTATGGATACGAAGCACGTTCGTGTTTTTGGTCAGAATAGTCTTTACTCTCAGGCTATCGAAAAGATTGGGCTGAGTAATGCGTGGAACGAAGAGACAAATAGCTGGGGCTTCAGCTTAGTCGGCATCGATAAGTTAGCAGGTATAAGAGCCCAAATTGTTATCGTTGAGCCATTGCCTCACGGTGGCGAAAAGCAGCTCTCTCAAGATCCGTTTTGGCAATACGTTGTTCAACAGTCTGGTGAGAAGGTCATGCAAGTCGCGCCTGTTTGGAGTTTTGGTTCTATGCCTTCAGCGCTTCGGTTCGCGGAGTTAGTTACGGCGAGTAAGGTCGAGGAGTTAGAACAATGAAAGCCATGCCTTTAAGCCTTGTGGTGTTACTTTCGGCATTTACCTTTTCTATTGGTGCTTTCCAATTGTATCAAGCAAGTTCATTCTCACTGGCTCTTAGCAGTTTATGGAAACCTAACTTTCAATCTATCGATTCCGTCTTACTTCACTTTAGCTGGTGGCCTCGAGTCTTCACCACGATTATATCTGGTGCTGGATTAGCGGTTGCTGGGGTATTGATGCAGCAAGTTCTGCGTAACCCTCTCGCTTCACCCACGACACTTGGTGTGGCGAGCGGTTCAAGTTTTGCTTTGATGTTAGCTACGCTATTTGCCCCTTGGATGTTGGATATAGCACCTAATTTGGTTGCTCTCATCGGCGGTGTGACATCGATGGGGTTGGTGATGCTGTTGTCATGGCGACGAGCGTTATCTCCAACGGTTGTCGTCGTTTCTGGGTTAGTGATAAACCTGTACTTTGCATCATTAAGTACGGTTATTCTGATGATGAATACCGAAAAGCTGAATGGATTAATGATATGGGGAGCGGGCTCGCTTGTTCAGAGCGGATGGGGTGATTTCTCGTATCTTGCACCTCGAATCGCACTTGCTACGGTTATCGCATTTGTGTTTGCAAAGCCGTTAAGTCTGTTAGAACTCTCCGAGCAAGGTGCCAAGAGTTTAGGTGTCTCGCTAGCCAAACTGCGCTTTGTCTGTCTTGGGCTTGCGGTACTAATCACTTCTTGGGTCGTTTCTGCAGTAGGAATCATCGGTTTCATAGGGTTAGCAGCACCAGCGATTACTCGATTGATAGGTATCAATAAAATCCAGCATAAGCTTTGGGTATCGATGCTGATTGGTGCCATGTTATTGACTTTAACCGATTTGGTTATTCAGCAACTGCCGGGGCTAATGGCGAGTTTTATACCAACGGGAGCAGCAACGGCTGCATTGGGCGCTCCGCTACTGTTATGGTTGTTACCTCGCTTATCACAAAAGACGCAGGGCCATACTCAAACAGTGTTAACTCGACACCGTCAACATGTTTACAAGCTAAACCCTAAAGCGATCTCATTGGCGTTGATCGGCACGTTAATTTCCGTTGTTCTTTTTGCCACGGTTGCTGTGCAAAATGAAGGGTGGACAAACTTATTTGCTAGCCAAAATTGGATTTTTTTGGAATGGCGCGCACCTAGATTATTTGCAGCAGCAATTGCGGGGGCAATGTTAGCGATTGCTGGAACCATGATTCAACGCCTAAGTGGAAACCCAATGGCCAGTCCAGAAGTGATCGGCATCAGTTCAGGGACAGCGATGGGGTTGATTATCGCGATGTTTACTGGGTTTGGTTCGTCAATTTTCACTCTTTCTTTAGGCGGGCTTGTAGGTGCATTAGCGACGGTATTGGTAATTGTGCTGCTAAACCGTAAATCAGGTTTTCAGCCGGAGCGTATTTTGTTGACTGGTATTGCTATTACCGCACTGATGAATGCAATACAGAGCTTTATTCTAGCCACTGGTGACCCAAGAAGTTATCAAACATTGGCTTGGTTGTCTGGGTCTACCTACTATGTTTCGGTTGAAACGTTACTCCCATTGTCTTTATCTGCGCTTGTCTTTATAGGGTTGAGTTTTCTCTGCGTAAGATGGCTAGATATTCTTCCTGTTGGCGCCGCTTCCTCTAAAGCACTTGGGATTCGCGTTGATCGTTCGCGCGCGATACTGCTGCTTTTAGTTGCTTGTCTCACGGTCAGTGCGACATTGGTTGTTGGTCCGATTAGCTTTGTTGGGTTACTGGCTCCGCATTTAGCTCGCTTATTTGGCTTTAACAAAGCGTCACAACACATGTTATGCGCCGCGATATTGGGTTCCGGCGTGATGTTGTTGGCCGATTGGTTGGGACGACAAGTTCTTTACCCGCAAGAAGTACCAACAGGGCTTATGGCGTCTCTCATTGGCGGTTTGTATCTGATGTGGGGATTACGTCGTTTGTAGATACGAGCTACGCCTCAACCAAGAAAGTAATTATACAAATAAGCACTCGCAGTGGCATTCGCAACCTATGCGAGTGCTTTATGCAAAACCTCTGGTTTGTCTTTTATGGAAACAACTGGCGATGCCGTAACTCGCTTTTCTTTCAGCGATCGCTGAAGTCATGAAGGGTTGGTTTGGCTGCCGACAAAAAAGGAGAATAATATGACTCGGCAGTTTATGCTGACACCAACGTCAATGGCGGTTGTATTAGCGTTATCAACGCCAAATGTCTTGGCTCAGGAAGATGAAAATATAGTTGTGATTGGACAGCAGCAAGACAGTGCAGTTGGTCCTGATTTTAGTTATCTTGGAGCGAAGAGTCGGGCAGCGACGAAAACTGATATTGCCATCAATGAAACCCCAAGAGCGGTATCTGTTGTTACGCGAGAACAAATGGATGATCGTGCCTCTATTAGCATTTCTGACGCGCTACAGTACACACCAAGTATTCAAACTAATTATTTCGGCGAAGATAACAAGCAAGATTGGTTTATTATTCGTGGTTTTAAACAGGCGAACAGCGGGCTGTATCAAGATGGTACCCGTTTATATTCTTCTGGTTTCTATAGTTGGCAAATAGATCCGTTTGCGTTAGAAAGGGTTGAAGTGTTACGTGGTGCAGCGTCTGTTCTTTATGGGCAAAACCCTCCTGGTGGGGTTATCAATGTCGTCAGTAAGCGACCTCAATTTGATGGAGGCTCAGGGCTTGTATCTTTGGAGTACGGTTCTGAAGACCGTAAACAACTTTCTCTTGACGTAAACTCTGAGGTGAGTGAGCAGTTAGCTTTCCGCTTTCAAGGGTTAGCGAGAAAAAATGGGACGAGAATTAGTGGGGTAGAAGCAGAGCGCATTCTTCTATCTCCATCAATGACGTACAAATTTAATGAGACGTCTGAAATTACCTTTCTAACGAGCTATCAAAAAGACGACTCAGATCCTTATCTGCAATTTTTGCCAGTTGAAGGAACGTTAACGCCAAACAAAAATGGAAAGATCAGTGATAGTTTAGCGATAGGTAATCCTAACTGGGAGACCTTTGAGCGTGAGCAGGTGTCTTTAGGCTATGAGTTTTCTCATGCGTTTAATGATACCACTTCATTTGTTCAAGCAGCTCGTTACAGTGAAATGGATGTTAAGTTGAGACAAATGTATTCGTACGTTTACTCGGCTGATGTGCCTGGTTTGGGGCCGATCTTAGATCCATCAAATGAACGCAAGACCATACTTAGGGGCGCTTCAACAGAAGATGGATCATCCGATGCTTTTAATATTGATAATCGTTTGATGCACCAAGTAAATTGGGGAAGCGTTGAGCATAACTTGATGTTGGGCTTAGATTTTCAAATGATCAGTATCGATGGTAAGGACTTTGCTAATGATCCTATCGTTGCTGATGGTAATGCACTCTTAAACACACCAATGGGAGCTTTGCCTGACCCTAGGTTTAATGTATTTAATTCCACTTATTCGGATAATATAATGTTACTCGATCCGAATACGCTACAGTCATTAAGCGAAACCGATAAGCAAAGAACGAAAATCGAGAACCGACAGCTCGGTGTCTACTTTCAAGATCATATGCTGATTAACGATAAATGGGCAATGTTATTGGGTGCGCGTTACGACGATACAAGTAACGAAGTACATAATGTTACCACGGGTGCGCGCACGAAAGTCGACAACGGAGAGTGGACGTTTAGCGTGGGAACGGCTTATATTTCTGATTCTGGCTTCACACCATACTTTAGTTACTCTCAGTACTTTGACCCAATAATTCAAGAAGATAGCAATGGTAAGCCAGCGAAACCGGAAAGCGGTGATCAATTTGAAATCGGTGTAAAATACCAACCGGATTCATTCGATGGCTATTTCAATATAGCAACGTATCGAGCAACAAAAGAAAACTTGGCTCGTATCTACTTGAGTGAATTGACGCAAATAGGAAAAATAGAAAATAACGGCGTTGAGTTTGAAGCTGTAGCCAATGTGACACCTTCTTTAACATTAATCGGAAACATAGCCTATGTTGACGCTGAGATAAAAGAAGACGTTAATAACGAATGGGTTGGCAAAACACCTTCCCAAGTGGCGAATACCGTATCATCAGCTTGGGCACATTATCGTTTCTTTGATGGACCTTTTGATGGCTTTGCGGTTGGCTTAGGTGCGCGCTATACAGGTGAGTCATACGGAGATAATGAAGAGAGACTAAAAGTACCAAGTTACTTTTTAATGGATGCGACGGTCAGCTATCGCATTGGAGATTACAAGCTACAAGTCGCAGCCAAAAATATCACTGATAAAGAGTACATAGCGACATGTGATGGTTTTTGTTGGTATGGTGATCGACAAAATTTTATTGCAAGTTTAACTTACGATTGGTGATTTAACGGATAAATAAACACCCCTAGTGTAGGGGTGTTTATTTAGAAATCGGCTTTGCGGACAAAATGTGGGTTTTTGTACTTTTTCTGCGGACCAAACGATGATACGACGAGCTTGTTCCATAACGTTTTGTCAAACTCACCCTTTGGAATCGAAGGGTAGAGGGTTTCCTCTTCTTCTCTTGCAAAGTTCATGTACTGTTTCTTCTTAATTTGATTGTACTTTTTGGCGATCTGGTTATGTTTTCTTACCCACTCCAGTTTGTAATTGTGGAGCACTTTTTCACCTTCTTCCGCACTCATTCGAGATAGGAATAATCGCTTGTACGAGACCTTTCTGTCCAACATTGTGCGCATGACGGTTTGGATATATTTACCGTGGTGCGTGACAGTAATATCTTTTTCGTCAATAGGAGTGACGCACCAGCCTTTAGGTAAAAAGTCTGGCTTCTTAAATTGCTTATTACGCTCCATTAGCGCCTGATGTAAAACTAAATCAGAGGTGCCGCGGAACGTTTTTTGCCATTTACCGATACGAATTTGAATCGAACCAGGCAAGCGATAGATGTTAGTAAACTTATCTTTGTCCATGGACTTGTGTCATGAGATTAATATGCATTTTTAGAAAGTGAAAAACAGTCTAGTGCAAAGGGCACCAGACTGAAGTACCGTACGATTTTACAACGACCTTGCGTGATATAGCGAGGGGTTATGTCAATAATAGGTAAGAAATAGAAAATTAGTTCACATTATGAAGAAATTGGAAGCTAATCAGGCTAACTTTTGAAGTTGGGCCGATTATGCCCATGCCTACCAAATAAAAAGAAGGCATGGGTATAAAAATTACACCGCTTCTTCGAGTTGCTTGGTTTCTTCTTCAATCTGCTGTAAATGTCGGTTTGCTTGCTGTAACTGATACATTTGGGCATAACGACCATTTTGTTTCAACAGTGCTTTGTGTGTACCTTTCTCTACTAACTCCCCATGATGAAGAACAATGATTTGGTCCGCATCCAAAATAGTTGAAAGTCGATGAGCGATAACGACTAGTGTCATATCTTGTCTGAGTACCGCCAAACTCTTTTGTATTAAAGCTTCTGTTCCTGAGTCAATATTGGCCGTTGCTTCATCTAATATCAATATTTTAGGTTTTACCACAAGCACACGTGCTAACGCTAAGAGCTGTTTTTGTCCAGCAGATAGATTGGTTTCACCTTGACCTAACTGCGTGTCTAGCCCATTAGGATAACGGTGAATTTGCTCTGCCAAACCTACCTTGTCTAACGCATCCCATATTTGATTATCATCAACCGCCCGACTGAGGGAGATGTTTTCTCTGACTGAAGCAGGGAGAATGTGCGGATCTTGCTGAACCATTGCCACATCTTTGCGAAGTACGTCTTTCCCTAGTGTTTTAAGTGGACGACTATCGATGAGCAGTTCACCACATTGCGTTGGATAAAAGCCCATTAACAGTGACGCTAATGTGCTTTTACCGCTTCCTGTATGCCCGACAAGCGCGATAAAGTCTTGGTGGTTGGCTCTCAACGAAATGTCTTTTAGGACGTCCTGTTTACCATCGTAGCTAAATGTGAGGTCTTTAAGTTCGATAGCACCTGACCTTAATGGCTGATGATCGTCCCCATAAGTTTGTTCTTTCACATCAATCAATTCAAACACACGTTCGCTTGATACTAACGCTTGCTGAAGTAGAGCAAGCTGCTGAGTCATTTCAATTAGTGGTTCAGTAACTCGCGCAAGATAACTGATAAATGCATACAGTACCCCCACACCAATCAACTCAATACCATTAAAACCAAAGATCGCAACCAAGCAAAGCAACGCAAGACCTGCGAGCAAATCCATTAATGGTCTTAGCAGATAGCCGTTTAGCCGAATCACTCGTTTAGATGCCACCAAGTGCTCTGCGGTTAGCTCGTTGAACTGTTTATTAAAACGCTCTTCTTGTTGCATTAATTGAATGACACTCATCCCTTGAATGGATTCACTCAGATTCGCATTTATATCAGTCAATAGGTCACGCATCTTTCGGTAGCTTTCTGTACTTAGCTGCTTAAATAAGTACATAAAGCCGATGACGATCGGTAGCAATACAAGCACAACAAGTGTGAGTTTCCAGCTCATGAAAAACATAACGCCAAGCATCACCACAATCATGACCACGTTTTTCACCACGGTCGCGATCAAGAGCTCATAAAATTGCTGTAGAGATTCCGTATCGTTGGTGATTCGCGATACCAATTTCCCCGCAGGAGTGTAATCAAACGCAGATAACGGCTGCTTAATCACGCCAGAAAATACTTGCTTACGAATCGTTTTGATCGTGTTAGCCGCGACAATGCTAAATTGCAATGACTGAAAATACTGGAATGTTGCCGATACAATCTGAAGAGCGATATAACCTACTGCTAGCGAAATCAGAACATTCTGTGAATAGTCACCTTTAGCGATGTGCTCATCAATGAAATATTGAATCAACCAAGGGCCGCCAGCGCTAGCTAACGCTGCGATAAACAGTAAAGCAAGTCCTTTAATCATTGGCTTTGGTTGAGATAATGGGTAAGACATCAACCGTTTAAACGTACTGGTCTGGTTCATTCATTATTCCTCCATCGCCTGCTCTAGTTTCTGATACTCGAACATTTCGGCGTACCATCCCTGATGCGCTAATAAAGCGCTATGTTGCCCACGTTCAGTAATGTGGCCGTGATTCAAGACAATGATCTCGTCTGCTGCTTCCAATGCGGTGAGGCGGTGTGCAATAACGATTAGGGCTTGATCACGGTAGTGTGTTTCCAAATTCTTAAGGATTTGATGTTCGGTTCGGCCATCAACAGCGGAAAGTGCATCGTCCAAAACCAACACTTGGGCATTCAACAGCATAGCGCGTGCTATCGCAATACGTTGTTTTTGCCCTCCAGAGAGAGTAATGCCTTTCTCGCCAACTTCAGTTTGATAGCCTTCAGGAAACTTTTCTATATCATCATGGATACAGGCTAACTTTGCTGCTCTATAGACTTCTTCTTTCTCTGCATTAGGGTTACCTAAGGCAATATTATCGAAGATAGATTTTGAAAATAGAAACGGGCTTTGATTAACCACGGCAAAGCGGTTGCGCCACTGAGGAAGTAGGGCATCTTTAATCTCAACATCCCCGAATGTAATTGAACCGTTTGTTAGGTCGTGCTGACGCAAAAGCAGCGTTAGCAGGGTTGATTTTCCGCTTCCGACAGGGCCAGCTACTCCCAACATTTTACCGGGTTCAAGTTCGATTTTTATTTCGGCTAAAGCTGGTGGTAAATCACTGGACCAGTGGAAAGCATCGATATCAATTTTTAATGGCAGTGGTTTATCTTCTAATGGTTTATTTCCACTGACAATCTCTGGTGTTTCATCAAAGATCTCTTGTAGGCGATTCCATGCTGCGGAGCCTCGCTCTAAAATATTAAATAAGAAAGCGAAGGCCAGCATAGGCCATATCATTAACCCTAAATACATCGTAAAGGCTGTTAGATCACCAAGCGTGATCTCTCCCTTATCGACAAGGTAAGCACCAGCAGCGACACTGAGAAGGAAAGAGAGGCCGATGGTGAGTTGGATAGCTGGATCAAATCTCGCGTCGACTCTAGCGACGGCGATATTTTTCTGACCGGTATCATCGACTACATCGTCAAAGCGCTGTTGTTCTTGATTCTCTAACCCAAAAGCTCGCAACATTCGCACGCCGTTAAGTGACTCTTGCGTCATGTCTGACATGGTAGAAAAGGCTTCCTGAGCAATGCGGAAACGTTGATGCAGTATACGGACGATAAAAAAGATGATGATTGCAAGAAACGGCATTGGAAGAAGTGCCATAACGGTGAGCTTCCAGCTAACTTGCGTTACCATGATGATTAAAACTGCAATACCCGTGATCAAGGAATCGGCTGCCGTTAAAACCCCTTCGCCGGCTGTCATTACGATGTTACGTACATCATTAGTACCACGCGCCATCAGATCACCGGTCTTATAACGTTCGAAAAATCGGGGTGGTTGTGTCGATAAGTGCCTATAGAGACGATTACGTAGAATGGTTCCGAGTTCCCAGCTTGCGCCGAAAAGCCAAATTCGCCATAAGATACGGCATCCATAAATGGCAAAGATCAGTGCAGTGAGTCCCAAGAGCCACAGAATCAGCGTATTTGTATCTAACGTGTTATCTACGACCCCATCAACGATGATACCGACCGCTTTAGGAGGAACAAGTTGTAGAGTTGATATCACAGCGAAAAGCAAAATCGATCCGACATAATGCTTCCACTTTTGTTGGAAATACCAACGTAACTGCCAGAATATTCTCATCATGCCTCCCGCTTTAAATTATTGAATTTGTTATAGAACTATTATTGAGCGAAATGATGAGTTTACAAGCACAAATTATTGGTGGTCGGAAAAACGATAGATTGTTTCGATTACGGGCGCGTGCGGTCGCGAATTACTTGTTTTCTCGCTGCAAGCTAACTATGAAACAACATTATGTGAAATAGTTGTTAATAATGGATTTTGGGGCCAGTATTCTGCTAAAAGCGATGAAAGCACCAAAAGTGCAACTGTCACTTTCACTCACTAGGGGAACTAGCAGTCGTCAGTTTGTATTTTGTAGCTGACTTGGCCACCTGGAGTTTCTGGGTAGTAAACTTCGACATAACACATATGGTCTGGACCAACAGGTTTGTTTGCAAAGCCGATAAGGAAATAGGGTTCGTCCGGGCTGTCTACCCCGTACCAAGTATTGATAGTGAGTTGAGGGTCGAAACCTGCCAACTCTTTTGCGGGAATGACATTCTTAATAAATCCAAAGTAACCAATTAGGTCGTTATTGCCGTCATTATCTAGATCAATGTTATATTGTTTGCCGCCATCTACCGTCTCTTGAGATTGAATAACGGCTTTAGTGTACACAAAGTTGTTTGCAGTCATGAGCGCTTCCCTCGCGCCATATAGTACTGCCACTCGGGCATCTTTTTGCAGACCAAGAAATTTAGGAAGGGCAATAACACTAACGACACCAAGGATAATGATGCACACAATGAGTTCAATGAGGGTAAATCCTTGAGAGCGATGCACTGCCTTTTCTCCATGAGTCATGAATAGTTTGGCGGCTATTTTGATATAAAAATGCGTAGGTCAAGTATTAAAAAAGGATGGGAAGTGGTGACCAAGCTTGCAGATCTTAAATATAAAACAAGTTGCTTATTTGTTGCATGCTGTTAGGAGGCGGCTATCGAATAAGGGGAGAGAGTTAAATTCGGGAGGATAAAATACCTCCCGAAATGAGCAATTAAGACTCGTTTGCGACGGCTTGACCGCTGCGCTTAAACACAAATCGCCAAATAAATAAGACAACGGCAATATAGGTTAGACCAACACCTAAAGCTTGCCAGTGCATGCCGTTATACATTGCGATTGGCATAAGCGAGATGATGAAAATGTCCGTAATTGAGCCTGGAACATAAGCGATAGCATAGTCGTCTAACACTTTACTGCGCATTTTGGGGTCGACAATGCGTAATAACGCGATACCCATAGCGACTGTACCTGTTAACCATCCCCAAGAGAAAATGCCTTTCTCAAACCAGTCATCTCCCATGATGCGAGGTGCAACCCAAAAGATAAGCCATAGCGTGAACGCGATACCACCAATTGCGAGCACTACCATTGGCATTAAATACTGCGCTAGAACCGTGATCTTAATCGCTGAGATACCAAAGATGATCAGGTAATCCGTACTAATACCCGCTGCGTGTTTGAATGCGCCGTCACATAGGTAATGAGATGCCTTGGTTTGCTTAGCGATAATTCGAACTAACATACCGCCTAGAAAGCCAGTAACGAAAGTCGGAATTTGTACCTTATCGTGGAAAGAAGATAAGTAGTTGGCTGCTACATAAGAGAAAGCGGTTACCACTACAACCAGCGCCGCGTGAATCGCGAAAGAATCGACTGACAATGATGACATCGTATCTTTCATCACAGGTTCTTGATCGTCAGGTTTCACTAAGCCTTTGCGTTCGTGTTCGTCCATGCTGTCGAATGTCGTAAAGCTACGAATCCAGCCCATTTTCAACGCAAACTGAAGCATTAACATGCCCACAGAGATTGAAATAAAGATCCCAACTGTGGCGAACGTTAAACCGAGCGTGAAGCCATCTTCCCAACCAAGTCCCGTGAAGATTTCACCGACTACAGATGCTGAACCATGTCCGCCCATGAATCCAGCGGACATGGTTACGCCAAACCCAGGATTAATCTCAGGCCAAAAGAAGGTGGTAAGTACTAAACCAAACATTGCTGCAAACAGCCATTGCGACACGGATGCAATTTGGTTAAACGCCCACAATGAGCCTGCTCGTTGAGCAACCACTTTTGGTGACGGGACATCTGTTGCTAAACCCAACGCAGAAAAAAGTGCAGCAGTTAAGAGGCTTGCGTTTGCGGTAAAGGTATCTGTCCAAGGTAATACGTTAAGCAGAGCTGGGCCAAAAATAAGACCAAATAACCCAGCCAATACAGCTGATGGAATGTACATGCGTTGTAGTAAAGGCATATGTACACGAATTACTTTTGCTGCAATTAATAGTAAGCCAGCGATGGCTAAGTCAGTCAGCATTAGACCTTTTGGCATTTCTTGTCCTCCAGTAAATGCGTTCAAGGGGCTCATCCTTTTAACCAGCCTTGATGTAATAAATAACTTCCAGCACAAAACCACGAAAATAGTCACTCATGTGACATCGCGTCATGGTTGTTCTAGTCAGCACTCTATTGCGCTGTCGAATTTGTATTAACGGATCTGTTGATCCTTAAATCTATAAAGTGAGTGCAATTGTTGTGAGTGCTCACGAAGTGTTGAGAAATTTGAATAAATTCCTCGATCAAGTTTCTGATAGTTCACTCAGGAAGGGCGTGTATCCTAGTCAGTTTGTCAGCGCAATGCAATTGAGCGTCATCAATATTTAGTGCCTAAAAACTGGGCACTTGTAATTAAATATTTGATAAATAAAAATATTGAACAAGAAAAATAATTTGTCGATATGATAACTTTTTGTGATTTGAAGGGGGATTTTGCCACTTTAAGGAGGGATTTTTTGGAGGAATCGAGAAAGTAGTAATATCAGTAAGAGCTAAAGTAGAGTAATTCGTGCAAATATCATGCGTTATAGGGGGGCCGGAATTTCGCCCCCAGAGCTACAAAGTGCTTGTTTAAATTCGGTTGTCACCAGTACTAAACGCGATAATTTGACTGATTTCGGTCAAGCTTCTTCCACTTTCTTGCTGCCACTGAATAAAGGCTTTATTAGCAGAGTCCAAGGACTTTTTCGTGTCTTTGCCGCCTTCAATGATCTTGCAGTTGCGTAAATAAGCTTCGACATCGTTAGACAGAATAAAAGTGTCCACGCCCATTTGGCGTAAAGTGTAAGGGCCTGTATTTCCCCCCAAACGACTACCATGCTTCTTCAAGTAGCCCCATAGATCCGTGATCTTTTCCCGAGGCCATTCAGCAATCATGTTACTGAACGAGCCATATTCGATTCTTGCTTCGTGGATCATGCGAGCGTTGGCCGGAATCGACATGACTTTTGTGAGGTGGCGAATAATGCGTTTGTCCGTTGCTTTGGTTTCCCATTGTTCGTCAGACAGCATCAATAGCGGCTCAATCTTAAATCCGAAGAACACTTCTTCGAAGTTCGGCCACTTATTGCGAACCACGCTCCACGAAATCCCACTTTGGAACACCTTCATCGAAAAAGCGGCGAGCCAACGGTCATCGGGAATCGCTGCTAATTCCTCTTTACTTAATGGGTGAGACAATAGCGCTTCAAGCTGATCTTCTCCGCCTTTTCGCTCAGCAGCACGTTGATAAATCGCGTCAAATTTTTCGATACTCATAAAAGAAGTTAGTCCTAGTTTATGTCGATATTTGCGAAACATACTACGCTTAAGTGGCTGAATCGTAAATTGATGGAGTGTCACAAATGAAGAAGGTCACATTAACGTTTGTCGGGGAAGGTTCGGAGCGTATCGCGGATAAATTTTATACTTGGCTGGCTGATGGCGGATTAGAAGACAGCTTAATTGAGACTCTATCGGACAGAGAAGTGTCGGTGGTCGGTATTAGTGATATGGATAACGAAACGCGTGATGTAGTAATTACGACAGAAATGAATTAGCGCGTTGTACACGACCAAAACCAAAAGAATGCGATACAACAAAGCCCTTCGTCGGAAGGGCTTTGTACGTCTAACTCGTGTTCTTGTGTAGAGTGGATTTAATGATGAACCAGCGTTAAACCGCTTGGTAAAGCATCACCGAAGACACGTTTTGACTCACTTTCTGAGAGCTCTTTCACTTCTTCAACCAGTGATACCCAAGATTCAGGCACCTTGCTTTGCTTCAACTTAACCAAGACCTGCTCACGGTAGTCGTCAGAGATATCGAATAGTCGGTCTCCCGTCTTACGACAAATCATTACGGCTGCGAAAGCGATCATTGGTTCTTTCTGCCAGTTTTGTTCCAGTAATTTAGGTAGCCACTGTTCCGCTTGTTCACGAGGAATGACGTTGTGCTGGCTGCCATAAAGTGGCGTTCGCGATGCCAAGCGTCCCAATGCCCACCAGTGCGCTTGTTCAAACTGGTTTTGGTTGATGGCTTTGCTCAAGAACCACGTTGCCAATAGAACTTTGTCTTCGACTTCTAGGTGTTCAAGCGACGCCGCCAATCGAACCATGGATTCATAACCCATGTCTTGTGCCGCTTTAGCTGACTGTGGGTTTTTCATCGCGCCAGGGTGTAGGTATTTCGCAATGTCCGCCAAGATGGTCTCTTGCTGCTCTTGGCTTAAACCACCGGCAATACGACGCCAGAATACCCACCAGTCTGTCCAGCCTTGATGGTTTTTGAACTGAATGTTTTGTTGGTAGAGGCCCCAAACTTGCTCAATGCGCCAAGAGTCTGTTGGATCGCCAAAGCCTGGACGCAGTGCAAAACCTGCCAAACGAAGCCAGTTTTTCTCGTGCTGTTCAGAACGACGGCGACGCTTACGACCTTGTGAAAAAGTATCGAAAAGTTGACGGAGTGTGGTGAAGTCCCATTCGTCACGTTTGCCGAGCTTCTTCTCAAGGTCTTTGGCTAAGGTTTTGATCTCTTTGCCTTCTGCGCTTTTCTTGTTGCCGCTGTAAAGGCGAGCGATCAGCTCCTTACATTCGTTCAACTTAGGGTGAAGTTTAACTTGTTCACTGTCGTCGGTTTGCTTGTTACGAACTTCGAATTCCAGCTCCCAACGTTTGTTGTCGTCTTCTGCACTGACACACTCCATCTTAAGAGTGCCAACTTCTGTTAGTTGACAAGCCAATTGCACTTCGACACGTTCTTTCTGGTTAGCTTGTAACTCTGCGCCTTCACCTTCAAGTGTCGTGATGTAAGGCGGTAGCGGAGCAAACAAGTCTGGGTCAACATCAACCATCAC
Source organism: Vibrio sp. RM-41-2B (assembly GCF_024744415.1). Classification (NCBI taxonomy): domain Bacteria; kingdom Pseudomonadati; phylum Pseudomonadota; class Gammaproteobacteria; order Vibrionales; family Vibrionaceae; genus Vibrio; species Vibrio sp. RM-41-2B. The sequence continues at coordinate 170,232 of NZ_JAMQWD010000051.1, forward strand.
GCCATTTTGAATGGCGGTGTTATTGGTTAAGGTATCGTGGGTAGAAGTCAGCAGGTTAAAGCGGACTGGCTCTCCAAGAGTGAGCGAGAAACGACGACCGCTTAAACGGATCTCATGGCCTTCTTCTGTTCCTTTTGCAAGTAAACAGAGGGCTTTACCCATTTTGTTTTTTTCTTGAAGATGCAAGAAGTAAGAACGCGCTGCACCACCACCAATTTTCAGTTGTGCGCCACGACGCGCTTTACCAAATGCTACAGCACCTAATGCAACAGACCAATCTGGATGTGGGTTATCTAATACCGTAACTGGTGCGCCGCGCCAGTCAGAAAGTAGGGCGGTGACACGTTCAGTCACCAGATCACTGTTAAACACGCCTCCGTTCAACAACACGCCAACTGGAATCGCGTTTTGTTTATCGTCTTCAATGCCAAGAGCGGCACGAGCGACTTGCTGGTGCTGAGTTAAGAACTCGGCAACGTGCTTGCTCACCGCTGGGTCAGCAACGTATGGAAGGCCAAACTCGACAACCGCGCTACGACGTTTGTCTGGTACGTCACTGAAATCAGAAAGCGGGAAGAAGCCATCTAATGCGATTTGGTGCACTTCTTGTTTGCTTAGAGCAATACTCTTTGTGCCCCCAAGTAGCTTAGAGCCGCTACCTAACATGGTGATCTTCACTTCGTCAGGTGCGCTCGCTGAAAGCAGGTTCTCTTTCGCTTTACGCGTTTGCTGAATCAGTTTAGTCAGGCTTGCTGCAGTGAGCTTCTTACTTTGTTCCCCTTTATTCTGAGAAAGGCGGCTTTCCGCAAGGTGCGCTAATGCTAGGTCGAGGTTGTCACCACCCAGCATCAAGTGCTCGCCAACGCCAATACGATCAAGTGCTAGCTGATCTTGAGAAGAGAAACTTGCTTCAATCAAGCTTAAGTCGGTGGTACCACCGCCCACATCGCACACCAGAATCAGCGGTAACCCTTTGAGCTCATCAGCTGCGGTTTTCTGATGGCGTGCGTACCAGTCGTAACATACGGCTTGTGGCTCTTCGAGCAGGACGATTTTCTTTAAACCTGCCAACTCTGCGGCTTCAAGCGTGAGCTTACGAGCGGTTTCATCGAACGACGCTGGAACGGTCACAACCACATCTTGGTCTTCTAGCTTGTTACTAGGATGTCGGTAGTTCCATGCTTGACGAATGTGGTTAAGGTAGCTTGCGCTGGCAATGACGGGCGAGACTTTATCTACGTCTTGCGCGCCAGCCCAAGGGAGAATGTCTGAGCTACGATTTACCGCTTGGTGCGATAGCCAGCTTTTTGCACTGGATACCTGACGTCCTTCCACCTTCGCGCCTAATTCACGAGCCCATTCACCAACGATGACATTGTTAATGTCGCCAGCAACAGGTTCGTTGTCCCAAGGAAGAGTGAGGTCAGAAGGGGAGATTTGACCTACAGCTGGATGATAACGGAAAGAGGGCAGAAGTGGTTTACGAACGACTTCGCCCGGACCAATCAGTTGGTCTATGTCAAATAGGGATACTTCGGATTGTTCAAGGTTGTCGGTGATTTCACAGTAGGCCACCACAGTGTTTGTGGTGCCGAGGTCAATACCAACAAGGAAACGAGGAGATGCCATACAAAACCAAACCTTCGTGTATTTAAAAACGGCACCCGATTGGATGCCGTTTGACTTCTAATTATTGTTCTTCGTTTGAGTCACTTTTCGCGTCTTCGCGCACATCGAACTCAACATGCCATTTTTGCCCGTTATCAGCGGCAATGGCTTCTAAGTAAAGCGTACCAAGCTCTGTTACGCGAGAAGCTAGGGTAACTGGAACCACTTCACCTTCACGACGACCTTCAGATACAGGCAGCGTTACTTGGATTTCTGGTAGCTCTTCAAGCTCTTCTGGTGCCCAGTAGTCAAGGTGAGTACCTGCTAGGTCGTCACGACGAACGGTTGAGCCGAAGAATTGGAAGTTAACTGGCTGGCCGATGATCAAACCAAACTCTTGGCTTGGTACGTCAACGCTTGAGCCTTCTTCCATACCAAATGGTGCTACACACAGTGCTTCCATTGGAGGCGCCATGCCCGGAATCGCAGGCATCGCACTTTCGATACCCACGTAGTACGCCGAAGCAATACCGCCGCGGATACGAACGCCTTGACCACGACGCACAGAGCCGTAGTAAGCCGCACCGCTAGCAACTGCAAGGTCTAGATCCACACCTGTTAGGCGTTTCGCCATTTCTGCGTCTGCTTCAATTAGCCATTCGTTGACCGTGTCTTCTAGACGAGTGGCTAGAAGTTTTGATTTCAGCACACCACCGTTGAATAGGATTGCTGTTGGCTTGATGAAGTCAGCCGATTGCGCTGCATCCGCGCCTGGCATACCTGGCATGTTTGCAAATGGGTTGAAATCTTGAGCTTGCGCTGATTCACCACCGCTTTGCGCGTGTGCTTGCTTAGACAAGAACGCTGCAATGTGACGAGTAATACCCGCATCTTGTGCGTAAGGCAGACCCATTTGCGTTAGTGCGCCACGGTTACGTTGAACAGGGTGGTCCGTAATCGAAACTTGAGGGAAAAAGCCGTCAACCAATGTTTGTTGTACTTCTTCTTGAGTCAGTTCTGTCTTCAACGTTGCGCCAAGCAGTTTAGAACCGCGGCTTGGTACCACGATTGGCACTGACTGCAGCTCGCTGTCGTTCAATAGCGCTTCTTTCGCATCGCGACATGCGTGCGTCATCGCCTGAACTTGCCATGGCTGTAGCTCTTTGCCTTCTTGCGCTAGCTTCATCTTCAAGCGGTACGCAAGTGCAAGGTCCATGTTGTCACCGCCAAGTAGGATGTGTTCACCTACCGCGATGCGGTTCAAAGTTAGGTTGCCGTCGTCTTCAGTTACTTCAACCAAAGAAAGGTCAGTTGTACCACCACCGATATCGACCACAAGCACGATGTCGCCAACTTCAACTTCGTCGCGCCATTTGTCGTTGCTGTTATCAATCCAGTTGTAAAGTGCTGCTTGTGGCTCTTCTAGAAGCGTTAGGTGCACAAAACCAACGTTGCGTGCTGCTTCTGCAGTTAGATCACGAGCCGCAGGATCGAAAGAAGCCGGAACCGTAATGGTAACGTCTTGATCGGCAAGGTTGTGATTTGGGTTCGCGTGATTCCAAGCATCTTTTAGGTGCTCTAGGTAAAGCTCTGTCGCGCGAAGAGGGGATACTTTTTCCACTTCCTCAGGGCTACCTGCTGGCAGGAAGGAATCACGACGATTCACACCTGCATGGCAAAGCCAAGATTTCGCACTTGCAACAAGGCGAATCGGTGTTTTTGAACCTAGGTTACGCGCGATAGCACCAACCAGTGCTTTTGGCTCACTCGACCACGGAAGAACGCGTGATTGCGGGTTCATTTCGTGTTCGTGTGGTTGGTATAGGAAAGAGCCTAATTGGCTGCGAGTCTCTACCGTACCCGGCGCAGTCAGCTGTGGGATAGGCATTACTTCAACGCGAGCATCTTCGTCGTGCGTATCAACAAAAGACATCACGCAGTGTGTGGTACCTAAGTCGATACCGACGCTGAATTTAGGCGTCTGTTGAGTTTCAACAGACGCTTCTTGAGAATGATTTTCTTGGTTCATGTGTTCCATTACAGCTCAACCTCGGCTGGAGCAATCACAGATGCATCGTAGTTTTCTGCCAGCTTAGGAAGGTTCATCGATGTTGCCTTCCAGCCTTTGTGCACTAACGTGCCTTGGAATGGCGCGCTGCCTGTCACGTTGCCAGTAAGGCGGATTTCTTGTGGGTTGAAGCCTTCTTCAACCGTAATACGAGTTTCTTCGTCTTCGTTGCGAACGTGCGCAAGTGTTACGTAATCGTTCAATACTTTCTGGCCACCAGTATGAATTACGCGAGCTGCTGCGCCTACTTCTTCATCAGAGAATGACGTTAGGTCTTCTTGTAGGAAGTCGATCAGACGAGCTTCTTGCTGCATGATAGAAAGCAGCTGCATTGCAGAGTCTGTTGATGCTGTTGCAAGTTTCGATTCAACTTCAACTACTTTTTCTACGACCTTCTCAACTTCAACGACTTTTTCTACTTCGACGATCTTCTCAACTGGCTTCTCAACTTCGACGATTTTCTCGACCGGTTTTTCTACGACTTTCTCAACCACTTTTGATTTGCGAGAGACCGCGACTAAAAGAAGCAAAACGCTCGATGCGGTTAGGCCAGCGTGAAGCATATCGAACGTTTGAGGAATTAGGTTCAAATCAATGTTCATGACGTTTTTTCTCTTTCTATTGATTATTGGTGCTCAGTATTGGCTCATATGTGTTCACTAAAACGATCGTCTTTGCGATCTTGCACCAAGTTTAGACATTAAAATGATGACGGATGGTAGCATATTCAAGGTTTAAGGCTGTAATAATTCGTGACTATACCGTACGAACAGCGTGAAAAATCGACGATCGGACTGCCCAGCATAGGTTGTTGCTTGATGTTTGTGCGTTGCTAACGCAGTATTTCAATAGATCCCGAAGTTTAACTTACGGAAGTATCAAAATTACGATATGACACAAAACACCGCTCACAAGAGCGTTATCAAACGACATTCAGACTCTATTTTAGCTTTTGCAGCGACGTTGTGTGTCACTGCTGGTGTGGTCGGTGCTGCTTATACGATGCAGCAACGCTATACGCAGACGACGTTTGATACTTTAGCTGACCGACAAGCAGAATCACTGAAAGCGAACGTCGAAAATGATTTAAAGTTTATTGGTGCAGGTGCAAACTTTTTTCATTCGATTGAACGCACCTATTGGTCTTCGTTCCCAATGTATGCGGAACAAGTAATCAATAGCTCGCGAAGTCTAATTGGACTTCAATGGATGCAAAAGGTCGAATTCGACGACCTTGATGAGCATATTTTAAAGACCCGTCAAACATTTCCTGATTTCCAACCGTTTACCGTTCCTAAAGATGGCCCTAAAACCTACGGATACATTTTTGAACACAAAGAGCCAATTTTTATCGCATCGGATATTTATCCAAGAACACCAGAAAACCTTTCTCTATTAGGTTTCTATTTTTCACGTAAACGCTTCGATCTCATCTTGGATGATATATCCACAAATGGGCGAGCGAATGTCTCGGATAAAGTTCGCTTATTGCAAGATGGGTATGACAAGTCCATTCCTAAAACAGGGCTGCTAGTGTTCCATCCAGTGTTTGACTTCGAGGATAAACATTTATTAGGTGTAGTGACAGGGGTGATTCGAAGTACGGTTTACTTTGAGGATTTGATCACGAAAACCGCGACCGAGCTAGATATGTCGGTGCGCGTAGAAGATTTAGGCTTTGACGCAGCAGATGACCCCGTTCTCTTCCAAAGTTCAAACTGGGACAACATTCGAGGAACGGTTATAAGCCGTACCATTCAACTGCCTAATCGTGAGTGGCGGATTGATTTTAAACTTTCTGATGCCGTCTCTGCTTGGGAGCGTTCTATTTTAGCGGGCACGACATTAGCCGGGTTGGTAATCGCCTTTTTGATTAGTTGGATTGTGAATTTACAGTCACGAGAAAAAGAGCGCTTGGCGGTCATGTTAGAGCTTAAAACCGTCGAATTAAAAAGGATGGCTGAGCGTGACCCTCTAACTCAGTTACTCAATCGCCGAGCGTTTAACGATCACTTGCTTAGCCAGATAAATAAAGGTGTTAGCTTCGCATTGGTTGGTTTTGATATCGACCACTTCAAAATTATCAATGACAAGCACGGTCATTTAGGGGGAGATGAAGCATTGCAGCATGTGACTAAGCTAGTCAGTGCGAATCTAAAGCCTGGAGACCGGTTTTATCGTGCTGGTGGTGATGAGTTCTGTATTATTTCTAAAGTCATTGATAAAGAAGCACTGGAAGCTTATCTGGAAAAGTTGCGGAGCATCGTGGCAAATACGGCTTTTGACTATGGCGATGCTTCAATCATTTGCACGTTAAGTATCGGCGCGGCTGTCCATAAAGATGAAGATCCTGAAAGCTTGTATCACAAAATGGATAATCAACTTTATTTGAGTAAAAAAAACGGTCGTAATAATGTGTCGATTGGCGATTAAATGGGCGCGCAAATTCGAGTTTTACACCGTGTTACGGTAGAATCCCACGCTTTAAAATTTTATGTTAGGAATCAAGACAAACTATGAACCATAACCGTATTGTATGCTTCGATTTAGAAATGTGTTGCTGGAACGAAAATGGCGTCGGCAGCACGGGTGAAATTATCGAAGTTGGGTTGGCTGAAATAGATTTGTCTAGAGGCGAGATAGTCAAGCGAGCTCAATACTACGTAAAACCTGAACATGATGAAGTTTCGCTGTTTTGTGCCGAGCTAACAGGTATTACGCCACGTAAAATTGAAAAACAAGGACGCCCATTAGAAGAAGTGCTTAAATCCATGGTTAAGAACTTCGGTGGTCGTAACAAGATTTATGCATCATGGGGCCGAGATGACCTCATCCTGCTTGAAGAGTGTAAGCAAAAAGGTATTGAAGCGCCATTTACGGAGTTCATCAACTTAGCAACGCTTTATCGCATTCAAAATCGTCTTAAGGATAAACGTATTGGTCACCGAGCCGCTCAAGAAGCAAAAGGCATTGATTGGGAAGGGCGCCAACATTCTGGTTATGTGGATGCGTACAATTTAGCTAAGCTCGCTCTGACTATGCTTTAATGGTCCGCTATAGATAGGCAAACTTGTAATCAAATCGTCATTCAACCATTGTCGTTTTGTCATGGAATCTGTTTAGTGTTGAGTTCGTCAAACACATTCATATCTTGACCAGTATTTTAATAACAATGTCGTTGGCTTATCGAAAAACGCGCGTAATGCGCGTTTTTTTATGGCTATAGAACTCAATCTTCGCCATCATTTCACGGTAGACTTGAAATAGCTTGCGCGACTTACATGTTTACCTTGTTTCCTTACTGAGATTGCAACTTTGCTCGAATGAACTCACTGTGATCAACGTAGAGTAGTTCTGCTGTTTTGCGGATCACTGCATCTTCTAGTGGATCAATTTCGCCATCGGCATACGCCACTTCCCACATGCTTTTGATTAAGTTGTAGCGTGTTTCTTGAGTCAATTCTCTCAGTTGAGAAGTAAAATCGTACAGAGACGCGGAGTCTTTTATTTTCTGTTGCGCTTGCTCTAACAAAGCATTTGATTCTTCTTCATTTAATGACAGAAGCTTCATCAATAATGAACGCTTTGTTTCTTGCTCTTTATCATCGACGTTATGGTCTGCGCCAGATACTTCACACAGCAAGCACGCGATAGCCATATTCGGAGAGAGTGTGTTGGTTTGACTTAAATCAGAGCCTTCAATGAGCTGTTTAAATAATGAGGTAAGAGAGTTAAACATATTGAACACCGAGCTATTGTTTATTTGGTTAACATGGTCATAAATACGGTAGATCTCAAGGTGTGGTATCAAATTTAGCACGCCGTTGACAGTCAAGAGCTTTGCTCATCTACCCAAATCCCTCGTACTTTTTAGTTCAGTCAAAAATGACTTGTCTTCAAGAAAGGGCAAGTCATTTTGGGAGCGAGATTTAGCCTTCTGCACGAGTTGGTGGAAAATGTACCTCTTCGCCATCGCTCGTTAGAATGCTAATTTGGCTCGGCTTTCCTTCGTCATCAAGACGCAGCTCACCAATGGCGCTGTGGTTAACTAAGCGATAAAAATTGTGCGAACTTGGTGCGCGTTTGTAGATCTTTAGCCGCTTACGTTTTGTGAACCAGTTTAAAGGCGAACGAGGGCTATATAGAAGCCTATCTAGACCATCACAAATATTGAGCAATTGGGTTGGGAACTGATTTTTAATCCCGCTACAGGTGATTTGATAGATATTCGGACTATTTTTTCGGTAGCGAAGTTTAATGTCGTATGCAAAAGAGTAGTGCACGTCGCCAGAGAGAATAACGAAATTGGTCGGCGTCTTAGTATGTGTAAAAATACTAATAAGCGTATTCGCACTTCCGGGGTGCGCCATCCAGTTTTCAGCATCGACCATTAATGGTTTACCAAGCATCGTTACTACTCGCTGCAGTGCTTCGATAAATTTCACTCCGAACATCGGCGCGGCAGAAACAATGATAACTTTGTCTTGATGAACAAGTTCTTGGTGGAACTCAATCATTGCTTCCCAGTCCATTAACCCAGAGGGCTTGTTCATTTTAGACTCAGAACGCCAGCGTCTGGTTCGCGTATCTAGCACGACAACTTTTGGCGTCGTCGGAATGGTGTAATGCCAATTCTCAAAGCGATACAAATATTGAATAAATGCATCTTGAGTTTGTGAGGAACGCTCGTTGAAAAAGCGTTGAGCGATACTCATAAACCCATCATTGAATTTTTCTGGCGCGTTTCCCCACCCTTGGCAGAGCCAGTAGGCAATCAGGCTGTTGCCTATAATACGTTTTGCAAAGGCGTTGCTGTACGCGGCTTGTTCCCAGCCTATGGTAAGGTTCCAATCGTCGGTGACATCGTGATCATCAAAGATCATGTAGGTTGGAATGTGAGCAAGTAGGCGTTGAACATTATCTAGACCTGAGACGAATTTATCTATTTGAGCTTTTTCTTCTCGCCATTGCTGTTGCCATTTGGGGTCGAGAGTTGCTCCGCCGACAGTAAACTCATTTTCTAATAAGCGATCTGTCCGAATAAGCTTCCATAAGGTCGGAGACCAAACCAATAAGTACATTGCAAAGCATTCGGCAAAGCTTATTAGATGGTTTTCACACTCTTTGGCGCTGAATATTGGCGTCCCTCTGTGCGGGAAAAACGTACTCAGTAAACTGCCATCATTCACATAATGAGGCAACAATTTGTCCCGACCATAATAACAAGCTGAGTGCTGGTAGAGGGCATTGGTATTTTTTATCGGCGCTTGCTCGAATTCTTCGCCCGGTAAACCGAGTAGGGCAATGACTTGTTCGATGGCGTCCAGAGTAGGGCCTGCAACATGGTCTGCGTAGATTTGGTCACCACTCATGATGAGCATATCTGGTCTTTCTTCGATGGTTTGAGATGCGATTTTATGATCCGCAGCGACCAATGTATCTTTACTGAAGTGGTGGGGATTCCGACACGAGCCATGCAGAACATAATCTGCTTTTTCGCTGATTAGGAACTCAACGCCCAAATTTGGACAGTTATCTCGTTCATAAGTCAGATGAGGAAGCAGTTCCGTTACGGAGCCGTGTTGCGTTTGTATTTGATAGTGTAACGTTTGATGGGTCGGAAACTCGCCCTTTAATTGCAACAAACAGCACCACGCATTGAGACCGATTTGAAGCTGTTCTTTTTGCTCACTTAAGGGGGCTTGATGAAGGACGGAGGCGTTTTCATCCGTAATTTGCACCATACCCTCCAAGCGTTGGGTGGTGACTAGCCAAATATTGATTTCAGTTGCGGTCACTTTGCGCAAAATCGGACCTGCAACGATAAGAGGAAGTGAAGATGTTTCAGTTGTATTCATCAATGCTGGCAAAACGGCTCCTTATGTGTCAGCTTCTTCTTCTAATATTTCGATAACTTGTGAACTGCTAAGTTCATGTCCCATAAGGAATAAACCTAGCATGGCATCGGCTTTTGACGCGTTATCACTGTCTTCATCCAAAATCTGCTGAAGTCGCGTTCTGATTAGATCTATTTCGTGCTCGACGAAGCCGCGTCCCTCTTCGTCTCCCTGACCATCTTCTGGAGCATTATCAAAGTGCAAAAATAACATGTCACCATCAAGTTGAGTCCCTATCAACCTTTCAGGCAGCCATGCTTCTCCCATCACAATGTCTGGGTCCGTGTCTGCGGGTAAATGATTCAAGGTAGAGATGAGTTCTGATGCTTTCACTTTTTACTTCATTATGTTTGATTTAGAACTAAGCTAGAGTTTTAAGAGCTTGTTACGATAGTAAAATATTCACAAATAAGCTCATCTAGTCGTGCAATATTAATATAATCTTGGGACTCAAACTGTCACGAGGATGACAACATTTGTCATTGTAACGGCTATCATCAGAAGAACATAAGCTTTAAATGGCAAATCATTGATGTTTGCCTGCTTCTCAACCAACATTTTTCGAACTCATGAAGAGATTAATTCTAACAACACTCACTTTGCCTTTAGCTGCGATGGCTTCTTCTGCGTATGGTGTAGAAGAGCAAACGTGGGGAATTGCAGCGATGTATCGCACCGCATCGATCCCGTTTTATACCGCCGATAATGACTCGACGGTGAGTACATTTGTACCAATGATGTTCTTTGAAAACGAGCATTTGTATATCAATGGCATTGAAGGCGGCGTTTTTCTGTATGACGAGAGTGATTCTGACTGGCGCGCGAGTGCGATTATGCGATTGAGATTTGTTGATATTCCCATGTCGCTACAAAATGCCAATGAAGGGGACAGAGTCGACTTTGGTGGTCAAGTTCGTTATAGCATTAACGACAACTGGCGCGCAGAAGTAGAATTAATGACGGACGATGAGCTCCAGTTTCACTCTAATTATCGCCTTGCCGCTAATTATGCGTTTGGTGATTGGGAGTTAGAGCCATCTATCACGATTCGATACAAAGACGCTGACTTCAACAGTGAATATTATGCGTTTAAAGATGTTACTGGGGAAAGAATTGGAGCAGGACTTGATGCCAACCTCGGCATCAAAGCGCGTTATCATGTGACTTCCAACTTGTATTTATTGGGGGAGACGAGTGTCACTCGCTTAGATGATAATGCCTACAACAGCCAGCTTGTAGAGGACCGATATCAAGGTGAAGTGTTTGTCGGTTTTGGCTTTTTCAACGATAAAGGCAAAGCTCCGAAATCAACACTGAGCAATAAACCATACCTACGTATCGCGCATGGTTGGGCGACGCCTTCAAATATTGGTGAAATATTTAGCTTTGAGAGAGAAAAAGACCCATACGACAATCAACTTACTTCATTATTTTATGGGCACCCGCTAACGGACGAGTTGTTTGGCTTTCCTCTTGATATTTATTTAACGCCAGGTTTGGTTCATCACTGGTCGTCCAGTGTTCAGTCCGCGAGCACAGAATACGTGATGGCGATTAAGGCTTATTATACAGTTAATTGGCCAACGACTTGGCGATTTGGTGTTGCGGAAGGTATGTCATACGTCGACAACATTACCTACATCGAAGGAACCGAAATGGAAGACAAGGGTTATACACCAAGTAAGCTACTGAACTACTTAGACTTCTCGTTTGATGTAAATATAGGTGACTTATTCAACCAAAAAAACTGGGAAAATATGTGGGTGGGTTATTCATTGCATCACCGCTCAGCAATTTTCGAAAGTGCGTCCCAGTTTGGGCGCATTAAAGGCGGGAGCAACTACAATACCATTTACTTCCAGTTCGAGTTTTAGAGCATCGTAAGATGCATATAGGTCGGATTTGCAACTGACTTCTTTATCGCCCATTATGAGTAATGATGAATAATACAATGCTGCTTTCAACGCGAACCTTCGTGTATCGTGCCAAAGTTAAGGCTGTTTGTGATGCATCTGATGAATCGGATGGCATGAGCACCATGAGTATCGACTCCTCATTCAATATTCAAATTGAGGCGATAAACTGTACCAACGATGAATTTGCCAAGCGCTTTTTTGTCGTCCACGGGGAAGGACATTTAGAGGGTGATGAATGGTTAGTGTTGTACGTCAATTCTCTTGAGGTTGACGTTGGATACGATCTCGAAATTCCGAGTGATGTCGCGTTTGATGCGATGATTGAGAATATGATAAACGAAGCTGAGCAGTCTTTGGAAAAGCTCTATCACGAAGCGCTACACAACTTAGAGAAAGTGAATCGCTCTGGGAGAAATAAGATAACTTCTAAACACGATTAGGGTATTTTGATCGACAAGGGATTGGCGCGAACCAATCCCTTGTTATTTGTATTCTACTTGTTCTTGAACTTAGGCCAATTTACGCTATCGCTGCAAGTTGGCTCTGCGCTTCAGAAATGCCTTTCGCAGCGAAATCTTCACCCATGTTTAGCGCTTCCGCATAAACAAATTCCACATCTGTGATACCAACGAAACCTAGCACGGTACACAGGTATGGTGTGACGTTGTCTGTTGGTGAATCTTTATGGATACCACCGCGAGTCGTGATGACAATCGCTTTCTTACCTTCGATCAGGCCTTGGACGCCGTTTTCAGTGTATTTGAATGTCACGCCAGCACGAGCAATCAAATCAATCCAGTTTTTAAGCTGAGTTGGAATTGTAAAGTTATACATTGGCGCTGCGATAACCAAAGTATCAGCGTTTTTTACTTCTTCAATCAACGTATCCGACAGTTCGACTACCGCTTGTTGTTCTTGTGAAAGATCTTCCGTTGCGCGAAGTGCAGTGGCAACGGCGAAGTCCAAAACTGGTAATGGGTTTGCAGCCAAATCACGAACAGTTAGCTTGTCTTGGTCTACATTTTTGATGAAGTCTTCAACCAGTTTGTTTGATTGAGAGTAATCTCCAAGGATGCTTGATTTTAGAGCTAGTACACGAGACATAATGGTTATTCCTTAAATAAGTGCTTTTGACTATGGGAGCCATTATAAGCGAGGCACGTTGGTTAAAAAGTATAGGGATTCGCTGAACATGTTCGAAAAATTTGAATGTGATTTCGGTTATCTTGTTGCAGATCTTGTGTGATACAATCCGCGCAGTTTTTGTAATGAAAAGAATAGGAAACGCTTTGACTTCGTCACAGCCCCCAAAAAAGAATCCCGCTGAAGAGCAAGCGACACCGTCAAATGGTGTGCAAAAGGCGACAGCGAAACAAGATAAAGCACCTCAGGCTCAAGTGAATAGCGCGGCGTCTCTACGCAAAGCGTTAAGCCAGTGCATGATGCGTGACCGCTTCCGTTTAAGTAAACGCATTTCTGGTGCGAGCAAAATTAAGAAAGACGCAGCACGTAATGCTGTGTTTGATGAAATTGCACTCGACATTGCCAAATCAATGATGGTTGCGGAACAACGCAGCAACTACAAACCAACGATTGAATACCCAGAAATTCTGCCCGTCAGCCAAAAGCGTGACGACATCGCTAAAGCGATTGAAGAAAACCAAGTGGTTATCGTCGCGGGTGAAACCGGTTCTGGTAAAACCACTCAGCTGCCAAAAATCTGTGCTGAGCTTGGTCGCGGTAAGTACGGTTTGATTGGCCATACTCAGCCTCGTCGTCTTGCGGCGCGCTCGGTTGCGAACCGTATTGCTGAAGAGATGGAAACCAAGCTTGGTGAGTTTGTTGGTTACAAGGTTCGATTCAACGATCAGATCTCTGAAAATACCCAAATCAAATTGATGACGGACGGTATCTTGCTGGCTGAAATTCAGCATGACCGTTTCTTGAATCAATACGACACCATTATTATCGATGAAGCGCACGAGCGCAGCCTTAATATCGATTTCATCTTGGGTTACTTGAAAGAGTTGCTACCACGTCGTCCTGATTTGAAAGTGATCATCACGTCGGCAACCATTGACCCAGAGCGCTTCTCAAAACACTTCAACAATGCACCAATTATTGAAGTGTCAGGTCGTACTTACCCAGTAGAAACTCGTTACCGCCCATTAAGCGGTGATGACGACAATGATCGTGACCAACTTGAAGGCATCTTCGAAGCGGTAGACGAATTGTGCGATGAAGGTTTAGGTGACATCCTGATCTTCATGAACGGTGAGCGTGAAATTCGTGATACCGCAGATGCACTGTCTAAACGCAATCTGAAGAGCACCGAAATTGTGCCGCTTTACGCGCGTTTGTCGGCGGGCGAGCAGAACAAGATTTTCCAACCTCATACTGGTCGCCGAATTGTACTGGCAACCAACGTGGCAGAAACCTCGCTAACCGTTCCGGGCATCAAGTATGTTATCGATCCGGGCACGGCGCGCATTAGCCGCTACAGTTACCGAACTAAGGTTCAGCGTCTTCCAATCGAGCCGGTTTCTCAGGCGAGTGCGAACCAACGTAAAGGTCGTTGTGGTCGTGTGGAAGAGGGTATCTGTATCCGTCTGTACTCAGAGGAAGATTTTGAGTCGCGCCCAGAGTTTACCGATCCCGAGATCCTGCGTACCAACCTAGCATCGGTTATCTTACAGATGACCGCACTTGGCTTGGGTGACATTCAAGCCTTCCCATTTGTGGAAGCGCCGGACAAACGTAACATCCAAGATGGTGTTCGTTTGCTGGAAGAGCTTGGCGCGATTAATTCTGAGGTAAAAGACCCGAAAAAACGCCTGACTTCCATCGGTCGCCAATTAGCTCGTTTGCCAATCGACCCACGCTTGGCGCGTATGGTTTTGGAAGCGCCAAAATATGGTGCGCTTAAAGAAGTGATGATCATTGCAGCGGCCTTGTCGATTCAAGATCCACGCGAGCGTCCTTCAGACAAACAACAATCATCAGATGATAAGCACCGTCGTTTCTTCCATGAAGAGTCGGACTTCCTGACGTTTGTGAATTTGTGGGAATACATCCAAAAGCAGCAAAAAGCCTTGTCTAGCAACCAGTTCCGCAAGCAATGTAAGCAAGACTATTTGAACTACTTGCGCGTGCGTGAGTGGCAAGACGTGTACTTCCAAATTCATCAGTCGATGCGTGAGATGGAATTCAAACTTAACGATGAGCCTGCTTCTTACCATGGTGTACACAGTGCGATCTTGGTTGGTTTGTTGTCGCACATCGGTATGAAAGACCAAGAAAAGAATGAATATCAAGGCGCGCGCAACGCTCGTTTCCATATCTTCCCTGCATCGGGTCTATTTAAGAAACAACCTAAGTGGATAATGTCAGCCGAGTTGGTGGAAACCTCGAAACTTTGGGGTCGCATCATTGCCAAGATTCAGCCGGAGTGGATTGAGCCATTAGCCAAACATCTTATCAAGCGCAGTTACAGCGAACCGCATTGGTCGAAGAAACGCGCGGCGGTGATGGCGCACGAGAAAGTCATGCTTTACGGCGTGCCAATCGTACCGAAACGTTTGGTGAACTACGGCAGTATCGATTCGACCGTTAGCCGCGAAATCTTTATTCGTAGTGCATTGGTTGAAGGTGAGTGGGAAACCAAACACGCGTTCTTTAAACAAAACCGTAAGCTTCTGCAAGAAGTGGAAGAGCTTGAACACAAATCTCGTCGTCGTGACATCTTGGTGGATGATGATGAGCTGTTTGATTTCTATGACCAACGTGTTGGTACCGAAGTAGTGTCTGGTAAACATTTCGATACGTGGTGGAAAAAAGCATCGAAAGAAGATCCTGAACTGCTGAACTTTGAAAAAGAGATGCTGTTCAAGGGCGATGCTAGCCATGTGACCGATTTGGATTACCCGAACTTCTGGCATCAAAATGGTTTGAAGCTCAAGTTGAGTTACCAATTTGAACCGGGCGATGATAGTGACGGTGTCACAGTGCATTTGCCGTTGCCGATTTTAAACCAAGTTGAACCAGCGGGCTTTGACTGGCAGATCCCGGGTTTGCGTCATGATCTTATTGTTAGTTTGATTAAATCGCTGCCGAAGACGATTCGTAAGAACTTTGTACCTGCGCCGAACTATGCCGATGCATTCTTAGCACGCGTAACACCAATGGAAGCGCCGCTGCTAGACTCGCTAGAAAAAGAACTGCGCCGCATGACGGGTGTAGAAGTGTTGCGTGAAGACTGGAACTTGGAACAGGTGCCTGAGCACTTGAAAGTGACGTTCCGCGCGGTTGATCATCGAAATCGCAAACTGAAAGAACATAAAGACCTTCACGAATTGAAAGAGAGCTTGAAAGACAAAGTTCAAGAAACGCTTTCTAAAGTGGCGGATGACGATATTGAACAGCAAGGTCTGCATACGTGGAGCTTCGGTGAATTGCCGAAAGTGTATCAACAAAAACGTGGTGGCTATGATGTAAAAGCGTATCCTGCACTTGTTGATAGCAAAGACAGCGTTGAAATCAAACTCTACGAAACGGAGTACGAGCAGATAACGGCAATGCGTGCTGGTCAGCGTCGTTTGATTTTGTTGAATGTACCGTCGCCAATTAAATACTTGCACGCTAACTTACCGAACAAATCGAAGTTGGGTTTGTACTTTAACCCTTACGGCAAAGTGCTTGATCTGATCGATGACTGTATCGCCTGTGGTGTCGATAAGCTTATTGAAGAGCAGGGGGGCTTAGTTTGGGAGCCAGAGAAGTTCGAAGCGTTGAAAGAACACGTTCGTGCTGAACTGGGTGATACCGTCGTAGAGATCGCGAAACAGGTTGAGACTATTCTGACAACGGCGTTCAGCATCAATAAGAAGCTAAAAGGCAAAATCGACTTCACTATGGCGTTTGCTCTGTCGGATATCAAAGCACAAATTGAAGGCTTGATCTTCAAAGGCTTTGCGACGGAATGTGGCTGGAAACGCTTGCCGGATATTCTTCGCTACATGCGTGCGATAGAGCGTCGTATGGAGAAGTTGCCAATCGATCCAAACAAAGATCGTTTACACATGCTGAAGATTGAATCTGTGACTCAAGACTATAAAGAGTTGCTGAACAAGATCCCGAAAGGTGTGGCCATTCCTGAAAACGTAAAGGAAGTGCGTTGGATGATTGAAGAGCTTCGCGTGAGTTACTTTGCTCAACAATTAGGCACTCCTTATCCTGTTTCTGATAAACGAGTCAAAAACGCGATTGATGCTTGCTAATCAACCAGTAAAATAGCGTCAGATTTGTAATTATCGCGTATGAGGTTACTGGTACACTAATTGCTAGTAACTCAATAAGCGTAATTTTTTAGTTCTGGGAGGCAATGGTTCGCCTCCCTTTATTTGTAGTACCAACGACTGAGTTATGCAGACGTGGGAATAATAAAGAGTAAAGGTAGATGATGAAAAAAACTCTATTAGCAGTGGCGCTACTTGGCGCATCTTCTGCGGCAATGGCAGATTCTTGGATTTACGGTGGTGCAACAGTAGGTCAGTCTGACTACAAAGGTGAGACGGATACGTCATACTCTGTTCACGTTGGTACAGGCATCCTACCTATCATTGGTATTGAAGCAGGTGTGACGCAACACGGTGAATTTAACGTAAATGGTCAAGACACTAAGCTAACGTCTTACTACGCAGCACTTAAGCCAAGCATCGACTTTGGTCCACTGCATGTGTATGCAAAAGGTGGCTTCCACCAGTGGGACAAAGAAGTGAAAGGCGGCAAAGACGATGACGATTTGGATCTAATGTACGGTGTAGGTGCTGAGTACTTCATTTTTGGTCCGATGTCTGTTGGTGCTAGCTACATGAACTACACGGCGGGTAAAGACGATATCGGCACGTTCTCTGTTAACGCAACACTGCATTTCCTATAAGCGTCTAGCTTTCTAACACCCATATGAAAAACACCGACTTTATGTCGGTGTTTTTTTGTCTGGAAGTCACAAAACAAAAGTTGAACATAAATTATTCACTTTTGGATCTTAAAATGCTCATGCTTTCCAATATATAGTGGCGATTAAATGCGCATATTTGCGTAATGTTTCGCTTAGGAATCGCTCAGGAAGGGATAGTATGAAAAAAACACTCTCGTTATTAGCTCTAACGTTGTGCTCAACATCAGCAATGGCTGACTCATGGATTTACGCTGGCGGTCAAATCGGTCAATCTGATATTGATAGCGAAAACGATACAACCTACGGTATTCATGTAGGTACTGGTATTTTGCCATTCATTGGCATTGAAGCAGGTTACTTTAATCACGGCAAGGTGGATTTATCACTGAGTGGCAGCAGGGGTAGTGCTGATTTTGATTCATTCTATTTAGCAGCGAAACCAAGCATCGACTTTGGGCCGCTTCATGTCTATGCCAAAGGTGGCATCAATGCATTCAATGTTGATTATGACGGCGGACTGAGAAATCTAGATAAAGATGATGGTGTCTCCTACATGTATGGTGTCGGTGCCGAATACTTCTTGCTCGATAATGTTTCTATTGGGGCAAGCTATCAAGCGTTTGGCGTGGATATTGACAGCGATAGTGACACCGTGAGCAGTGTGACGGGGAATATTACCTTCCATTTCCTATAATAATCAGTCTCTATGAAAACTTTACTGACTTGGTTTCATCGCTATCTTTGAAACCAAGTCAGTGTTACTTATCTCAATTTACGCGTCCATCAATGATAAAGCCACAGAGCGCAAGTATTTCCAGTGCTTTTCCAACGATCAAATTACGATAAAATCAATCGTTAGACCTCGTAATTTTTGTGTTGATATTACTTTGTTCTTATCTGCCTTTAACTGAGCCAAAAATGCAATAAATGGCGATTTTTTGCAAAAATATGTGATTGCTGCTAAACTTCGCCCCGCTTTAAAACTTTAGAGTTCAAATTAATGGAGGGCGGTATTGGAGTTCTTCTCACCTGAGGGGCGTTTCAAATTCACGTTAAATTTGTATTTATGGATAATGCATTTAAAAAATATAGTATCGACACAACAGACTATCAGGTTGGACAGGACAACGTTCAAAAGTGGGGATTCGACATACATAACCCCGTTTTTGGCATCAGTGCGGGTCTCGTTGTTTTCTGTCTATTTTCACTTCTTCTTGTTGAGCCAACCACTGCTCGTGATGTATTAAACGGTCTGAAAAACGGAATTATCGAACAGTTTGATGCGTTCTTTATGTGGTCGACAAACTTCTTCTTATTATTCGCTGTTGCTCTTCTTTTTTCTCCGCTGGGTAAAATCCGCTTAGGTGGCAAAGAAGCAACGCCGGATCACTCAACCGTTTCTTGGTTGTCGATGCTCTTTGCAGCAGGTATGGGTATTGGCCTTCTGTTCTGGAGTGTGGCGGAGCCGACCGCGTACTTCACTGATTGGTGGGGAATGCCACTAAACGCAGTGCCATACACAGAAGAAGCGAAATCTCTAGCGATGGGTGCCATCATGTTCCACTGGGGTGTGCATGGTTGGAGTATTTACGCACTCGTTGCACTAGCACTTGCGTTTTTTGCTTTTAACAAAGGTTTACCGCTTTCATTGCGCGCGGCGTTTTATCCAATTTTTGGTGACCGAGCATGGGGTTGGTTAGGGCATGTTATCGACATTCTTGCCGTTTTATCCACGCTGTTTGGTCTTGCAACGTCGCTGGGTCTCGGTGCTCAGCAGGCGACCAGTGGTATTAACCATGTCTTTGGTCTAGAAGGCGGCATTGGTACACAAATGATTGTGATCACCTTTGTTACCTTTATCGCGGTGCTATCAGTAATTCGTGGTATTGATGGTGGTGTTAAGCTACTGAGTAACGTCAATATGGTGGTTGCGTTTGCCCTGCTTATTTTCATTACCTTTATCACGTTTGATACGGCGTGGGGTTCGCTACGCGACACAACAATGGCTTACATTGAAAATATTATTCCGTTGAGCAACCCCCACGGTCGTGAAGATGAAACTTGGATGCACGGCTGGACGGTATTCTACTGGGCTTGGTGGGTATCTTGGTCACCGTTTGTTGGTATGTTTATCGCGCGTGTGTCTAAAGGTCGTACGGTTCGAGAATTCCTGTTCGCAGTGATCGTTATTCCTACTGTCGTTACTTTGATTTGGATGTCTGTATTCGGTGGTATCGCGCTTGACCAAGTGGTGAATAAAGTGGGGGAGCTAGGTGCAAATGGTCTAACTGATATTTCACTGACTCTGTTCCATGTTTACGATGCGCTACCGTATAGCTCAGTGATTTCAATGCTTTCTATCGTGCTGATTCTGGTGTTCTTTATTACATCATCAGACTCTGGCTCACTGGTTATCGATAGTATCACTGCGGGCGGTAAGATTGATGCACCAATTCCACAGCGTATTTTCTGGGCTTGTATTGAAGGTGCAATTGCAGCCGTTATGCTTTGGGTTGGTGGCAAAGAAGCCTTGCAAGCATTGCAGTCAGGCGTGGTTGCAACGGGATTACCGTTTACCTTTGTTCTGTTGTTGATGTGTGTAAGCTTGGTTAAAGGGTTAAGAACCGAACTGTCAGCTTACAAATAAACACTATCCACTATTGAATTTAAATGCCGAGCCTAATGCGCTCGGCATTTTTTATTTCTACTTTTCTTTTTCAATAATTCCGTTACAGTTTGGGCTTATTCCCACCTCATTTAACAGCATTATGTCACTGGCTAAACTCATTCTTATTCGTGGACTTCCAGGTTCAGGTAAAACAACCTTAGCAAAGCAATTGGCGATAGAGCTTGGTGCTAAGCATTTTGAAGCTGACATGTATTTTGAAAATGATGAAGGTGATTATCACTTTAACCCAACTCAATTGCCCCAAGCTCATGAATGGTGTTTTCAGCGAACTCGAAAGTGGTTGAACAAAGGGAAAGTCGTGATTGTGAGTAATACGTTTGTTCGGCACTGGGAGATGAAGCGTTACTTGGACTACTGCGTAAAGAAGCGCATTGAGGTGGAAGTTAAAGTGTGTCGCGGCGCGTATCAAAGCATTCATGATGTGCCACCAGCGACCATCGAAAAGATGCGACGCCAGTGGCAAGAGTGAACGTTACCAGAATCGAGAAACTACTGGCCTCGTCCATCAATCATCACAACGAATGTTTTACTCATGATTGAAAGGTCCATTGAAATCCAAGAGTAAAACGAACCCAAGCTTAGTGCGTAACTGTGGTCAAAACCAACTTTACGTCGTACATCTTCAATGCAAGCATCATAGCCTTGGTTAACTTGCGCTAGGCCTGTAATTCCTGGTAATACGCCATATGTGCGTTCTACAAAATAAGGGATTTCATCTTCCAACTTTTGGTAGAAAGCAGGGCGCTCTGGACGTGGCCCGATCATAGACATTTCACCTCTCAACACATTAAACAGCTGTGGTAACTCATCTAAACGCGTCTTACGTAAAAAACGTCCTACTGGTGTGATTCGAGGATCATTCTCGGTTGCCCAAACTGCACCGGAGCGTTGCTCCGCATCAATATACATGGTGCGAAACTTCATGATTTGAAAAAGATCCATTTTTTCTGGTGTACAGCGCCCAACACGCAGTTGACGATAGATCACTGGGCCTTTTGATGTGATTTTTATAGCTAGCGCGATAAATGGGAATAGCGGTGCAGTGACGAGCAAAATAAACATTGCAACCAGTACATCAAACGTTCTTTTCGCGTGGCATACATTTGAATCGTAGCGTGAGTTTTTCATGATGCTTTCCTTATTGGTTGACGCGTTTCCAACGCCCATTTTCCATTCCTAGCAAATACTTCATACCGCCGATGAAATTGGCGAGATGACCAATGACGATGTAGCTAATCAGTTTAAAAGGCTTGACTGTGTTAAGTGCAGGCACCAAGTAAGTGACAAGTGCGATACCATAAACACAGGCTTGAGCGAGCAGCATTATTTGAAACAGCGGGTTGTGTGCCAGTAGCAGTGAACAAACCAAGCAAACAATCATCAAATAGGGTGTTGCTAAGCGCAGAACCTTTCCCGATAGAAATGCAAAGGCAGTGCCACGATAGCGAGGTAGCAGTAATTTCTTTAATTGCATGAGCTGCTGCATGTTACCCGCTGAAATTCTTAGGCGTCGCTTGAAGTCTGCGTCGTCTGAGCTTTGTTCGAGTTCAAGAGCTAGCATGTTAGGTTCGTAGATAGCGTTATAGCCTCGCAAAACGATTCTCATAGGGAGAATAAAATCGTCATTGATGGTGCTGACTTCAAGTGGTTCAAATAGGTGGGTTCTGAATGTATAAAACGCACCGTGAGAACCAATCGTTGAACCTAGCAAGGATTCTTGGTGCTTCACTCGAGACTGGTATTGCCAGTACGCCGCTTCACCTTGGTTATCGGTACTCATTATTTGATATGTCGCGTTAACCACTCCAACCTTCTCATTTTGATAATGCTGACTAGCTAGCAACAGAGAATCACAAGAAATCAATGCCGATGTATCACTCAGTGCGGTAATGTCCGAGTTAACATGACGCATTTCTTCGTTGAGTAGGGCAACTTTACCGCGATTGACTTGGTGGTCATTAATGATGAACAGTGTATCGGAGCAGATTGCTTCTTGAATCGTCGCTTGAGCAATCTCGGCTGTGTTATCTGTGCAGCCATCACATGCGATCACCACTTTCAATTTATCTCTTGGGTAATCTAAGCTCGCAAGGTTGCGGATCTTTTCTGCTATCCATTGTTCTTCATTGTAGGCGGGCACGATGACAGTAATAGATGGTAACTGACTGTCTGTTTGAGAGGCTTTGTAAGATCGCTCTACAAATGGTGCTGTGGTTTTTTGCTGTTTTAAAGGAAGCCATTTAAGTAGCAATGGATAACCAACATGATGATAGACAATCAAAAATGCGGATAAACCAAAACCTGTAATCCAAAGTAAATCATTCATAGCTAGCCTCCTTGGCCAAACGTGAGTAGCGACCCACCATGTCTCTGATATCAAAATGTTTGAGAATAAAAGTTCGAGGAGAACCATGGGTTGATTTCAATTGCAGCGACAAAGCTTCCGCCAAAGAGAACACACGGTTGGCTTCAACCAATGTGCTGTTAATCGGGCAGAGCGTCTCTTTCACGCCACCAACATCGGTTGCGACACAAGGAACGTCACATGCTTGAGCTTCTAGTGTTGAGAGAGGGAAACCCTCTTGAAGCGACGGTAAACAAAATAAATCGAGGCTTTGGTAAAAGCTGGGCATATCGTCGACCAAGCCTAAAAAGGTAACGCGATCCTCAAGTTTTAACGTTCTAACTTGTGCTTCCAATTGAGCTCTCTGAGAACCATCTCCAGCAATGGCTAGGTGTGTGTTTGGCGTAAGATGAGAGAAGGCTTCGATAAGCACTTTATGGCCTTTAACTGCTTCTAAACGTCCAGCCACTCCAATCACGGTTTTGTTGGCTGGAAGCCCAAACAAGTTTCTCTTGGTTGCTTGATTACCGCTTTGAAATTTCTGGCAATCGATTCCATTGTGAATGGTGCAGACTTTGCGGTAATTCAGTTTTGTCTGGATTTGTTCGGCGACAAAGTTCGCATCGGCAACCACATGTGGACGAATCATTTTTAGCAGTAGGGACTGCAGTCGAGCTGACTTTCTGTTATTCAGATGCCAGGCGTCGTGCTCAGTATGGATAATTATTGGCACCTGCGCTAAGCGTGCCGCAATCCCACCATATAAGAGTGGTCCGATATGGTGAGTGTGGACCACATCAGGCTTAAGTCCTTTGAGCATGGAAGTCAGCGTACTGATGGTTTTTCCGCTGAATCCAGGTTTCTTATTGAGAAAGTGTAGCTGGCCTTGGTAGGGCGAGAGTTTTGACCAGCATTGCAGTGCTTGCGCTTTGCTTCCCTCTAAACTTACGACAAACACGGAATGATTCGGTTGCGCAAAACGAAGCATCTCTAATACGAGCGTTTCCAAACCGCCAGGAGCTAAGTGCTGCACGACGTGTAATATCACTTTTTTATTGCGTTGAGTGCTATTTTGTTTTTGTCTGAATTCCATTCTCAAACCCTCGCTGAGTTCTTTGTTTCTTTAGGAATTGCAGACTGTGTGCCAATAAATTAAGTGTTTAAAAACATGAGGTTAATGGCAATGCATATGAAGGGCGATGTTTATTCTCAATTTGAGATTCATATTAGTGGAAACCTTATGCAGAGTTAGAATAAGCACAAAAAGAAAAGCACTCGCTGAGCGAGTGCTTGTAATAGAGTGTTAACGGCTGTTAGCTTCCGTATACCACTTTAGGTAGAGTGGTGATCACAGGAACGCCAAGATGCTTTTCTAATGCTCTTTTAGAGCGGATAGAGTTATCTGCTAACTCAAGTATCGTCGCTAATCCAATGCCCAAACCCGCACCACCGATAAACCCTAAAATGACAAACACAAAACTAGGTAAGTTAGACGGAATGGTTGGTGTGAAAGGTTCATCAATGATTTTCACGCGTTTATTCTCTTCAAATACGCCAAGTGAACCAGTTAATTGAGCCATTTCATAACGCTCTACAAGGTCATCATACATCTCTCTTTTTACCGCGACATCACGAGCTAGGCGGTTAATTTCTGTTGCGGTGCTACCAAATCGATGTGCATTACTTTCTAACTCTTGAATCATTGTTCGTAAGCTATTGGTTTCTTCTGTGAGGGCTTCAAAGCGTCCGCGCATAATTTGCAGTTGGTGAAGCTGAGAGACCAGAAGAGGCTGAGCTTCTCCAAGACTGTTTACGGTGGTATTGCTTGCGATATCCCAAAGTTGGGCGCTGTTTAATTCCGGTTGTTTAGAGTTCAATAGTACTGAGCGCTCTTGCTCCAAGCGGTTTAACTCTCGTAGCTTGCCTTGAACCATGCTATGCGCCTCAGTGTACTTGGCGCGAAGCAAAGTGAGCTCACTACGAATGTCGATGATTTGTTCTTCAAGCTTACCGATAACCGGGTTGGTTTTAGAAAGTTGTTGGTCCAAACTACCTAGGCTTCGGGTAACACCAGCAAGCTCCGCTTCTTTTTCTGCCAAGGTTTGCTTAAGGCTTGCCAGACGAGTCAGGCTTTGTGCTTGCATTTCAGGCGTCGCGTGAGAGTAAGTATTCTTGTATTCCGCGAACGCTTGCTCTGCTTTATCCAGCTCTTCTCTGCGTTTATTAATATGGATGGTTAAAAAGTGACTTGAATCTTTAATTGAAGATCGTTCAGGAGCTAAAAGCTGTTCGACAAAATGTTCACTGACGGAGAGTAACATCGACTCCATGCCATTCGGTTTGCCACTTCGTAGTTGGATTTGAATGAAGTCCTTACCAAGCTGCTGAACAGACAAACGCGACGCGAGATCTTTAATGATGAACTCTTGCTCTTTAGCACTCATTTCGTCACTAATCAGCGCTTGTTCTTTGGCAACTGAGTACAAAACATGTCGGCTTTTTAGCAAGGTACTGAGTGCGCTCAATCGATCTTTCAGCATGGTTGAGACGGCAAGATCTTGAAGGAATGGGTTCATTTTCGCTGTCTCTTGGATAAGCATACTTGTATGAGCGACATAAGTCGTCGGAACCAGTTTACTTACGATGAAACCCAGCACAGGCAATACAAGCATAGGAATAACGATCATGTAGCGACGTCTCCAAGCACCATGTAACAGTACGCTGAGGTTTTCTCTTAAATCGTTCATAGCGCCCTCACTAATTTATCAACTTGGTTGGCTCTTGCTTCCCAGCTTTGCTGTTGAACAAATGACTTTGAATCTGTCGGTGGCGGTAGGAGGTGATCGAGACTGGCACGCACGTCTTCGACATCTTGAACCACATGGAGCATATGTTTGTAGGGCATTAATGCGGGAAAGGGTGTGCTGATAACAGGGGTTCCTGTTGCCAAGTACTCAAGAAGTTTAAGCGGATTACATGCCTTGATTTGAGCGTTATCAACAAAGGGCAACCAACTGGCATCCCAGTGTTGAGAGTAACGTGGCAGAGTGTGATGCGCTCTCGGGCCTAGGTAGTATATGTTGCTTCTTTGTGGAAGTGGATTGTCACTGAACTCGTTGGGGCCGATGAACACGAGATCCCAGTCAGGCGCTTGGTCTGCGACTTGGGCAATTAAGTCGTAGTCTAACCATTCAGACAAACTGCCATAAAAGCCCAGCACTTTGCGACCATTATTAGGAAAATCTTCAGCCTTAGGTGCTGGCTCAGAAAACAGACTAAAGTCGACACCGTGAGGCAAAGTGACGGTTTTACCAGATGGAAATTGAGTGGCGAGTTTGTCACTTGCTGTAAAAATTACATCAGCCGCGTTAACCAGTGTACGTTCATGCTTGGCAACCGTGTCGTGGTTAACACCAGCTAAAGCGCTAAAGTCATCGCCACAATAGTAAATTAGCCCACGTGAATTCATTTCCGCACAAACATCTGCGGCCGTTGGGAGCGATGTCCAAAATATAGGCTTATCAAAACCAAGAGCGTGTAATTTTTTATTGAGCTGGTATTTCATCATCTTAGCCGCTACTTTTCTTGCCAGCGCAGAACTTGGAGCAGGAATAGTGAGTAGGTTAATGGTGTGAATATTTGGGTTTATTGCAGACTCTAACGTTGGCTTATGCGATCCAGCGTTATTAAATACACGAGTGAGCTTGTTTAACGCACGTTGCATGTCTTTAGTGGTCAGCCTAGGTTGACGAAGACCGATTGAGTTAACCCAAAGGATGCGGTGGCTCGTTGCTAGTCGTTTGACAATGTGTTGAGTGGAGGAGGGTAACCCGCCAAAATCTTCTCCAAATACTACGATGTCTGTCATGTGGCTCTCCTTGAGTCTTTGTTATTTGATTACTAATCAAGAGAGTAATCACAATACGTGCCAAGGATTTATTTGTTATAAAACAGATGATTGGGCTTTCTGTTGGTATTTGAAATTAGGGTTTCTCATTTTGACAATCACTTTGAACGATTCGGCTAACGACTACCGTTAATGCCGCCAGAATGTAAATTGGCCAAGTGAAACCTTGAGTGAGGAAGGTGCCTGATACGATGGTCCCGATCAGCCCACTTAAGACTGCATTTGCTCCAACAGATAGGGTGTAATCCGATGTTGGCGTCAGTAGTGAAATAGAATGCAAAGAGGTTCGAATCAATGACACAATCAATGTAATGAACACGGCGAGTCCAACAAACCCCGTTTCCGCTAATACGCCAAACCAAGTACTGTGTACGGCGTGATTGATACCATCCCAGTGAGGGCTATAGAAATAGTAATTAAAGTAGAAATTATCAAGCCCAACCCCAGTTAACGGATGGTGGAGAGCCATTTTAAATGCGGCTTCCCACGCGTAAAGTCGCCCCATCGCAGAGGCATCTATACCATCCTCGGCTGCGCCACCCGATTCTCGCCCTGAGATACCAGCAAATGCGTAGAGTACGATGGCTGCGACGGCGCCTAGTACTAAGACTAACGTTTTGCTTTTGATGTACTTAAAGGCAAAGTACGCAAATACCGATAGAGAGCCTAACAAGCCTCCGCGGCTTTGTGTCTCAATAATCGCAAAAAACAATACCAAACAGGTAACAAGTGCAAAGAGTCGGAGATGCTTAGGTGAACGTTTCTCCATTAACTGACTAACGGTAAAGGCGAGGGGAAACATTAACACCAGCGCCAAGTCGTTCGGATCGCCGAGTACTGAACCTATGGAGCGTCCAATCGATACGCGCGTTCCTTCCACTAAATCAATGCCATTCGCTGCGTTTTGTAATGCGACTAAACCAATCAACAATCCGGCGAAAATTATCGCTTTCGACATTTGTGCCAACTGAGCAGGCTTGGTAATAAGCCAGGTGATCGCCAATGTCATAATGATGATTTTCCAATAGGTATTTTTGAAAACTGTAATGGCAATGTCACGACTGGAGGCGAAGACGATGCCGATGATCACCAGCCCCCAAAATATGCACAGCCATTTTAATGAAGGGTGCCAAAAAGCCGTAAGCTGGCGACTTATCAAAAGGTGGAAAGCAAGTGCGGCCAGTGCCCCTAATGATAGTAGCAATGGGATCTTAAAGTTATAGATAACGGGAAACGCTTCATGAATACGGAAGAATGAAAAAATAACGAACAGCGTGACGAGCCAAAACGTTTGGTTGAGAACGAACAGTAAAGCAAGTGGGGCGAAACATAGTGCGACAATCAAAATAGGGTGAGGCATAACAATCCAAAGCAGGCCGATACAGACGGTAATCGTCAGCGCTGCGATGGACTGCTTTCTTCTCACCTTGGTTTCAGTCATAACGAGTATCTCTTCACCTGTCCACGCCATTTCACCATGTATCGAGTGAGCGCATTTAGCGTCTCTTTACTCATATAGCGAGTGGCTATCCCTGCCAGCAAAGTGCATGTCAAAATGCAAATTGCGATGGCGATGCCTATTGATTGTGAAGAGTGAAGCAGGAACAGTGCCACACCGGAGATAATCTGCAATAAAACCATCAGACTTAGGTGAAAAGGCAACGGCATGCATTGTTGGCCTACCACATAAGTAAGGCCAAGCTTACACAGTTGAGCGTAATAAAGCGCAATGAAAACTCCATAGATACCCAGAGACGATAGGCCAAACAGCAAAGCAATTGCAACGCATGCTGAGACGACATTAATACCCAGTAACCAGCGAGTACGACGCTTGTACAAAATGGAAATATTAATGAGTTCGCTCCACTCTTTTAGCATGGCGATAGGCAGTAAGAACAAGCTGAACAGTACCGCCTCATGATAGGTTTCTGGTAACAGGTAAGTGATCATCACCATTGCTAATGTGCCGACTGCAACACTTAAACCTGTAATGTAAATCATGCCTAGATGAGTGATGCGCACAGCTTCTGTACTCTTACGACCTTCTAGGTAATTAAATCGACGTGGCATCCACCACATGCCAAATGGCTGAACTAAAATACACATGCCAACCGCAAATTTTACGGCTATCGCGTAAATCCCTAATGTCGCAAGTGAGGCGTTCGCGCCGATGAACCAGCGTTCAGCGCCATTGAGACAAAACGCAACCAATCCAGCCATCATCATTGGCAGACAGTAATTTAGGTATTGTTTCGCCACTGTCAGATTTGGCAGAGTCATGCTGTAGCGGTTAATGATGTGCAGCCAGACAAACTGAGTAATAGCAGCCAACAAGCCACCCCATAAAACAGCAATAACATGTGGGTGAACAGACAGAGCCGTGATGATGAAAATGACCTGAAAAACAGTGGTAGTCACCATGACGTTAAGTAGGGTTCTTGCTTTGTCGTCCTGCGTTCTCAACCAAGCTGTGCCGATTGCGATACTGCCTTCTAGAACGATAGCAAACATAACAATAGCAAACTCGACTCGCGTAAAAGGTGCAGGAATAGGCGCGAGCATAATGATAGCGAGTAGGCATAAAGCCACGATGCCAGCGATGAACAAAGCAAGTGAGTACAGCTGGTTTAGTAGGCTTGTGCGCGTATTTTGATCCTTTTCAACCCCGACGAATCGATACAGCGCTTCATGCAAAGCGAAACTGACGAATAAGGTTGTGACAACGCCAAAGGTGGTAAGCAGTTCAAGCTTGCCCATTTGTTCTGGTGAGAGAAAGTGGGGCAATACAGGCAGCATGATTAAGCTGATGCTTTTGTTTATCACTAACGCGATAGCGAACAGCGACATGTTGGTCATTGCTTTAGACATGGTCATATCCTTTGATGTATCGCGGTGTTTTAAGTTTACAATCGCCATTCGGTGCGGATTCTGCTGCAAGGTGCTGAGCGATTGGCAGATAACAACGTTCGGCCGTATAAAGTTGAGAAACGTTGAGTGCTTCTATACCCATTGTCACTTTCATCCATGGAGACTCATTCAAAAGGCGAATTGCGTTATGTAACGATGCCACATTGTTTGGTGTGTACTTGATGCAATTGCGGCCATGCGTTAATACGCGATCCCAGTAGCTATCATCATGTGGGATGACGATGCACATGCCTGCTGCGAGAGCTTCTAAAATGGATAACCCAAAAGGTTCGTTAACACTGGTGGAAACAAACACACCACACTGAGAGCGCAGGTCATCGAGGTTATCTGGGCATTCATGCCATTCAACCCCTTTTGTGGTGAAGTCTGGTGTTGAATATTCCACATCTGCCACATTTGGTTTGATGTAACACACGGTAGATTTGATCTCTTTTGTCTTATCAAGTGTTAAAGCATCAAGAAAAAGATCGATGTTCTTCCATTTTAGTAAGCTGGCCGCCCAGAAGACGCGGTTTGAAATCGGATTTGCTTGTTTTGGCCAGCGGTCTCTCGATAGTCCGTTAACGAATGTAGACGTATTCAAACCACACCAATAGCGTTCAGTGGCTGGCTTCTCGGTTTTGAGGTAGACCTGTAAGGCCTCTAGCATCGATTCTCGGGTGTTTGCCAAGTAATAAATTGCGGATGCTTTTACCAAGCAGTAGCCGGAAGATCTTGAACGACCAATTGGACCATGAACCATTTGTACCACAGGCTTTTTGCTGATTAATCTCAGTAAGTACAAAGGCATATCATTACTCGGGCAAGATAGACCTAAAAAGCTATCTATCTTTGGTAGTTTCATGCACGCAAAAATCAGTTGGATAAAGTAATACGCGTTCATTAACCAGTAAGTGAGGCCGTGAATGGAGCTCATTGGTGATGGTTTGATTTTGATAATCTGCACACGAGGCGTATCACTAAGCAGTGACTCCCAATGCTCTGGATTCGTGGTCAGCAGATAACCAATTACGTTCAGTTTATCGCACTGTTTGAGGAGCTCTGCATTCGCAATCTTAGAACCACCTTGCATTGGGATGGCGTCGAACATTAATACACGTTTCATGACTGGGCTCCTCAATTGATACTCAACCAGCGTGAAAGAGGCTTCATGCAGTGAGTCATTGGCATTGGTGTAATACTGTTGTTCTCAAGCTCACCTTCATAAATACGTTCAATGGCGCTTATGGATGCTGCAGTCGTGAGGTTTTGGCTAGCATGAAGATAGGCGTTTTCAGCTAGCTTGTTTCTTAGCGCTGCATCTTGCATGACTTGTTGGATAGCGTTTAATAAGCTTGCCATTCCGCGATTCTGGTACAGTAGAGCAGAGTGATTATGCTCGAACAACTCAGGGATGCCTCCTGTTTTTGGTGCGACGATAGGCAATTGGGCTAAAGCCGCTTCCCCTAATACGAGACCAAAGGCTTCCTCGTAGGCGCCGCTAATAAAAGCGTCTGCATTCCCAGACATCCATGCACCTGCATTGCTTTTTTCCCCGACAAAGTGGACTCTGTCTTGGATACCGAGATCCGAAGCAAGTTGTTGCAATGTTTCTCTTTCCTCGCCATCGCCAACGATAACAAGATGAGGATTATCGTGATGGTAATTGTGCATGCGCATAGCGCGAATAAGGCGGTCGAATCCTTTTCTTTTAATCAACGAACCTACCGAGAGAAAGGTAAACGCTTGTGGAGGTATTCCGAGGTGAGCCTTGATATCAATGGGCGTATCAGAGTCCAGAAGCGATACACCGTTGTGCACAACATAAAGTTGGTCTTCTGGGTAACCGTCCTGAATAATTTCACGACCGACATCTTTACTAACGCAAATCAATTTTGGGGAGAGGTGTAGCCCAAGAGAGAAGCGATCTCGCAATGTATAGTGACAATGAAGTTGAGTGACAAGTGGGATGTGATTCATGCGTGCAGCCAAACACATCCATTGACAAGGACCACCGCTATTAACGTGTACCAAGTCGATATTGTGTTTTTCGATCAGTGCTGAGCCCTGTTTGATAAGGCTATTCCATCCGCTAATATCCCAGCGAGGCGCACTCCAGCCACCAACGAGATTGAAAACAGAATGTTCCGCTTCAATTCCGAGCGATTGACACTTATCGATTAGTGGCTGGCAGTTTGACCACACGAATGGCTCAAACTTATCACGGTCAATCCCTGAGATGAGATCCAGAAGTACCACTTCACTGCCGCGAATCCAGTTATCACCATAATGAACATATAGAATGCGTTTTGGAGTAGTCATAAGTCACCTCTGTCTCATCATTAACTTGTGTTAACTGCTGAGCTGCAACAGAGATGCCAAAATATGCCATTAGTTTATGTGTTTGAATATTATTAGATATTTGTGCTTGGACTCAAGGGAAGAAGCAATATTCTCATATTGAGAACCAATATGGCTTATTGCTCCGTTTCAATTTGATATTTTCGTAGCAATACAGGAATAACGCTTTGTGCCGAGAAATCATCAATAATGGTCTGCCGAGCGTTTTGACGAATGAGAGATTGCTGCGCTTCATCAAGAGACATCCAATGTTTAAGGCATTGAGCGAGAGATGGGACGCCATCGACAATAAAGCCATTTTCGCCAGTTTGGATAATATCGGGCAAGCGACCCACGCGTAGGCTCATCACGACTATTCCTCTAGCCATTGCTTCAAGCGCCGCCATAGGCAGGCCTTCATAGCGAGAAGAAATTACCAGCACGCCAATGTTTTTCCAAACGGTCTCCATTTCAGTTTGATGACCGAAAAATTTCACATTTGAAGGGGCAATTTGGGCGAGTGATTCTCTTTCGGGTCCATCACCGTAAACACTAAAATGCAGTGTTGGGCAGAGCTCAGCCACTTCGATAAATTGGTCGGCACCTTTTTCTTGGCTCAATCGGCCGACGAAAGCGATTTCTTGATAGTTGAGATTACGATCGGGAATCGAAACAAAGTTATTCAGCAGTTCCGAAGGGAAAATGACTTTACGCTGAATGCTTGGGCTGACGGAAAAGCAGTGGTTAGAGAGGTAGCCTGAACTTCTATCAAGCCAATCATAGAGCCACAGTTTGCCCGAGGATGATTCTCCTGCATGATAAGTTGAAATCAAGCGAGGAAATGTGCGCGTGAGTAGCTTGGCACAGCGCGCTAAGATTGACGCTTTGTAACCGTGGGAGTGAATGACCGATGGTTGGTGATTGGCGACCGCGCTTGTTAGGTGTTTGATCTTTAATGCCTTATGTGGCTCACCAGACAAATGGTTCAAGTAACTCACAGGGATGGTTGATTCTTCTGCTTTCTCTACAATCTGTGCTGGTGGCGAGTACTCAGTCGTTAAGACAACACGTGCTTTGTGCCCAAATGTCATTAATCCACGAGCAAGCTCTATGACGTGACTTTCGATACCGCCAAACAGGCGGCTATCAAGAAAAATCCAAATTTCACCAACGGCAAGTTTCTCAAGATTGTTCGAGATTAATTTCATCCGCTTCCCACGCTTGTTTTTTTCGGTAAACCGTAGATGGGCTTAGCTCCAGCATTACGGCGGCATTGAGTACGTTGCCATCACAGTATGCGATTGCGTTTTGAATCGCCTCACGCTCCACTTGCCACATAGGGCGAATGGTTCCATCAGAGTTAAAGTACGGCGAGGCAGCCGCTGATGATTGTATGTTAGGTTCCGGTGTCGGTATTGACGGTTCTCTAGTGGGGGCCGATTGTTCCTCAACATACACAGGTTGGGATGTTATTGTTTTAGGGTTTGCTGGCTCTTGAGTTACATGTGCGGGAGTGGATGTTCTCACCGTTTTAGACTTTCTAGTCAGTTGAGCGGGTAGGTGATTCACCGTGACTTTTTCGTCATTATTAAGCACCACAATGTTACGTATGATGTTTTGTAATTGCCTTACATTACCCGGCCATTCGTAATGCTTGATGATATGTTGAGCTTCGCTGTCGATTGTTGAGAATTTCTTTTTGTCCTGTTTGGCATAAGTGGTCAAAAAGTGCTTGGCTAGCGTGACAATGTCACTTCCTCGCTCGCGTAGGGGGGGCATATCGATAGGTATTACGTGTACGCGGTAATACAAATCTTCACGAAAACGACCTTCTTCCACTTCTGTTAATGGATCTCGGTTGGTGGCACAAATGATTCGAACATCCACCTTCATCTCTCGAGTGCCACCAAGCGGTGTGTAGGTTCCTGTTTGAAGAAAACGGAGCAACTTCTTTTGCATCTCAAGTTCCATTTCACACAGTTCATCGAGAAAAAGCGTACCACCGTGAGCCAGCGTCGCAGCACCTTTTCGGTCTGTTGTGGCTCCGGTAAATGCGCCTTTAACATGGCCAAAAATCTCACTTTCCATTAAATCTCGTGGGATAGCCCCGCAGTTTATAGCAATAAAAGGTTTGTCTTTACGGTCGCTCTGACGGTGCACGGCTTCCGCACAGACTTCTTTACCTGTGCCGCTTTCACCCACAATAAAGACACTGGCAGATGTTGGAGCAACGGCATCAATAGTTTTATATACCGCCTGCATTGGGAGACTTGAACCGATAAATCCGTGATAGTTATGGCGATCAAACTTGGACTGAATGTTTTCTACTAAATCTTCCAATTTGGCGCGTTTGAGGTGTAATGCAACAGAAGTTTTTAGGCGATCGGCGTTAATAGGTTTTTCTAAGAAATCTTCCGCACCTTTTTGAATTAGGTTAACGGCTAAGTCTACGCTGCCGTGCGCTGTAGCAATAATAACGGAGGTAGGAATGTCATTCTGGTTGATCCAATCCAACACGTCTTCACCAGACATATCGGGCAGTTTCAAATCGAGAATGATGAGCTGAGGTTTGCTTCTTTCAATAAATTGAATTGCTTCGCGACCTGTTTCGACATGAAAAATGTCATAAGGTTCGTCTTTGACATACTGCTTATAAAGTATGGCTAGTGAAGTAGAGTCTTCTACCAGTAACACCCTTGGTCTCATAGTCCTATCCCAACGTAGTTCGTTTCACTTTTATGATTTTTGTCAGCACTATTATTTGTATTTGGCGTGATGAGCGAGTTATATGACTTAGTGCTCTCTAGTGCTGAATATTCTCAATTTGAGAAAAGCGTTATCTAAGTATTAGCACAAGGTGGGAAATTTGCGAAAAATCCATACTTTTTAATTGATTAAGTTAAATTGTAAATATCTTAGATGATATCGGCATCGCACTTTAATAAGTGCGATGATTCATAAGATAATTTATCATTGAAACTGTTACTCGAATCCTTGATCTTTTCGCTTTTCTAGCGCGTCAAACGATTCATTTGCCAGCTGGGAAAGAGACTCACAGAGAGCCAATGCTTCTAGTGTTTTCCCTTCCACACAATATTTCTCAATCATTCTTGCTTGTCTTGAAAGCGTTCGGTTACCTAAAGCAAGGGCAGAGCTGCCGAGTGTATGAACTTCGAACTCTAATGTTTGGAGGTCTTTCGCGCTTAATGCTTGCTCTATTTTCTCCATGCGCTCTCGTGACTCTTCAATATAGTGTTCAATCAGCGTAGGGATGATTTCGGCG
Source organism: Vibrio sp. RM-41-2B (assembly GCF_024744415.1). Lineage (NCBI taxonomy): Bacteria > Pseudomonadati > Pseudomonadota > Gammaproteobacteria > Vibrionales > Vibrionaceae > Vibrio > Vibrio sp. RM-41-2B. The sequence continues at coordinate 205,150 of NZ_JAMQWD010000051.1, forward strand.
CACGTATCTTTGATCATTTGCTGGAGAATGTGTTCATCCACCAATTCCTGTTCGATAGTCGGTGTGTTATTTGCAGTCATATTGGCGCTCCCTATAACATAAACAGTTCACTTTTCTTAATTTGTTGAGATATCTTTTCTTTCCACTTTTTGGGTAAAAAGCGTAGCTTGGAAACTTGTCGGATCAACTCATCTTTCAGGCTAGGTGTATGCTTCATATTCAGCACGGAACCAATCAAATTCGCATCGCTAGCATCAAGTAGTTTTTTGGCTTGTTCGAGTTGGGTTGCCGTCGTAGAGCCATAATGTGCGACTAATAAGGTGGCATCACATACGCCCGCAATCACTTGAGGGGCAATATTGCTTCGGTTGACACTCAGAAGTGGAGATGTGTCTATCACGACACGCTCGTACTGCGTTAACCACTCTGCAATATTGCGCTTCAGCATTGTCGGATCTCGGTACGCCAATTGAGTGCTGGCGAGAGATGGAGCAGGGAGACCAACTAAGGTTTGATGCGTATTTTCTCTTGTGATCAGGTGGCCAACTTTTTCTGTATCATCAAACTCGTGAATGGTGCGATACGCGGGCTTGAACAGGTTAAGATCCACATACAAAGTATTGTGTCCAGCTAAAACCAGACGCTCTGCTAGAGATGAAGCAACGGAAGTGACGCCGTCTTCAGACTTACAACCCACAACACAAATCGTTTTGTGGCCTTTCTGTTCACTCTGAAGATAAATTTGCTCAATCTCAGCGTGAGTGGCAGGAATAGTCATTACAACGCTCCTATTAACACGATGGTTGTGGTGATTTGTAAAATATCTCTTAATCCGGCTCTCGCTTTTTCAGCAAAGCTTTCGTCTTTATGTGGAATGTAAATAGTGTCGCCTGCACGGATGACTGGTAAATCATAAATGTTGGCGGTTTTGCTAAAGTTCACCAAATCAAATGTTCGAGCTTGGCCCTGACAGCAAGACATGTTGACCACACTGATTTTTTCAAGATACGCATTGTTTGTCGGGCCTCCTGCTTCGGCCAGCAAGTCAAGTACCGTCATGTTGTCATTAAATACATAGCGCCCAGGGTCTCTTACTTCACCTAATACACGCACGGTGGATTCTTTGGAGCGATCCAACCAGTTTTTGTTTTTTTCCGGAATGTAAATGGTATCGCCGGGACGAACGTGGGGAAGAATGGACTCATCGCCTGTTTCAAAGTACATCGACAAATTCAATTTACTCACTTTGGCATAGCCTAGGCCTCGGTGCGTCACACGAATATTGTGAATATCGGCATCCATTGTTGGTCCATCGGCGGCAGATAAAATATCCAGAAAGTGCATCTCTTCGGTAAAGCGATAGCGGCCTGGTGCATTGATTTGACCGAAAACATATATCGAGGCATCAGAGCTTTGGCTTACCCATTGCGATTTGTTGTCTGATGGATCGTCAGGTAATGCATGGACTCTTACTACCGTACCAGCAGAAACTCGGGGCAGATTCGATGTTGGTGAGCCATCTAAAATGTATTGATCTAAATCGAACTGTGTCATTTGACCATTATTGGCGACTTCAATTTTGGTGGTGTCAGCTCTACGTGTTGGGCCGCCAACATGCGCAAGCAGATCAATTAAATCCATTTCGTCTGACCATTCAATACGTCCCGGGCGCACGACTTCTCCCATCACAGCGACCGCTCGACTTGGCGCCACTTTTAGCCATGACTTCTCGTTGAAATCGGTTTTCTCAGGCACGAAAATCGCGTCGCCAGGTCCGACATTCGGTGGTCTAACCGAAGACAGCCCCTCGGTATGCGCGGTTAGGTCGAATTTGATGACCTTACCATCGGCTTTTATGACACGAATTTGGCGAGATTCTGCATAGCGAGTAGGCCCGCCTGCATTGGCGAGAATATCCATGAAGCTAGCGTCTTGCTTTCCTTCATACGCGCCAGGGTGGGCAACTTCACCCATGACATAAACCACATTTGCACCCGCTTTGATTTCTTCTTCCTGTTTTGGAACAAAAATGGTGGCACCCGGTAGGATTTCTGGTAGTAAGCTTTGATCACCCGTATCCAGATACTTTTTTAGATTGAACATGGTTGGGTTGTTATTTGTGATCACGCGAATTTGCTCAACACTGGCATATCGTGTTACGCCGCCAGCTCTCATCACGACATCAACGAGCGTGGTGTTCGGTTTGTAAGAGAATGAGCCGGGAGCATTAACTTCACCAAAGACTTTGATGGCACGAGCGGAGTCTGCGCTATCGCCTGAGTTCGCGAGTTTTGCTGCATCAAATTCTTGCTCAATATTCCCAACGAGTGGAGATGCTGGAACAAACAGTACGTCCAGCGATTCCAATTTCGGGAGCTGGCTATTATCACCAGTATCAAGGAAACGTTTGTAGTCAAACTCGATGTTTTTGTCGCCGCGTTTAACGATCATTTTATCGAGCTGAGCACCAGCGCGAAGGCCGCCAGCTTCGTATACAAACATTTGAATGTTGGAACCTGAAGGTAAGGTATATTCCCCGGGTTTGACCACGTAGCCTTGGACTGACACTAATAACTGTTGTTGTTTGATAAAGACTCGAGCGTTGTTTACGTCACGATACACGGTTTTTAGCGTTTCGATAATCACGTCTTGGAGCTGTTGTTCATTATATCCAGCAACAAATACAGGGCCGACTTCCGGTAAGTTAATACGCCCACGGCGATCGACTTGAAACCCTTTATTTAAAGACGCTTCTCCAGGTAGGTTAATCTGAATTAAATCGCCAACCTTAACAGTATTGTTTCCATCTGCTGACGAAGTAGGTACCCAAGCAACCAAGCACAAAAGAACTAAGGTGATAAATGGTTTCATCGTGTTCATAGCGCACCTCCTACAGATAGGTTGCGATTTACTGAGGTATCGCTATCTGAATTAGGGCTAATAACCTCGATGCTTACGCGGCGATTGGTTAAACGCACGGCAGGTGTTTCACCCTCGTAAAGCGGCAGGCTGTCTCCCACAGATTTGGTGGTTACGCGTTCTGAAGTGATGCCAAATACAGTTAGGTAACGCTTCACTTGTTCTGCACGCGCTTGAGCGAGTTTCTGGTTGTAATCTGGTGAGCCAGTGACATCGGCATGCCCAGTCACCACAAGAGTTAGGTTAGGGTGGTCACGCAAAATGTAGGCAGCTTCTGCCAAATGTCCCATGTACTTTGGATTAATTTCTGCTGAATCGACAGCAAATTGATTATCAATATTGAGGAGTGCATAAATTTCAGCGACGACGTTCAAATCGCTACGCAATGCTCCAATATCATCGGGTGGCGAACAAGTGGTTTGGCTTAATACATAGTCGAGTTGCTGTTCAAGTTGGTTTAAACGTCGACGTTGAATCACCAGATCGTTAGCAGCATCGAGTAGAAGTCCCCCTTCTAGTTCACGTGCGATTCTGTTTTGCTTCTCAAGCGCTTGCACGACTGCTGCAGGAAAGCACCAGCGTGCGCCTTCTTGAATCAACGCGTCTAGGTGTAGCTTGGTGAGTTGCCAATCAAACCTCAACCCATGCTCTGGACCTAACGGTTCATCGGGCATGACTGGGGAAAACTGATAATTTTCAATTGAGATATCTTGATAGTTTTCCGCCAAGCCACCTTTTCCGTGGTCTGGGTAGTCAAACGACGAACAACCAAACATGCCGACAACAAGACCGCTTACTACATATCGTCGTATAAGATTTACCATGCCAACCTCCGTTTAAACCGGTATTTTTAGTGTCCTTTTGAGTTAACGGGAATAGCATGGTTAATACGAAGCAAGCTCATGATTTCTAAAGGTTGGCCTGATACGTTTTCAATACTCATGCTTCTTTCACGTTCAACTAGACGCTTATATAAGTAAACAATGGCACCAATCCCTGAAGAATCAAGAAATTGGACGTGCTGTAGGTTAATTTCGACTTCTTTGTGATGATTGTCGTGAATTACTTCATCAATGTGATGTTGTGCTTGTCGACAGCCACTTGCGTCTAAGTCACCAAAAAACTCAATGGCTAATTTGTCTTGATTAATTTCTAGTTTGCGTAATTCCATGACTCTATCTCCGTTTGTTTTCTCTACTTGGATATAGAGCAGGTAACGTGCCAGATTTAAATGCAGATAAAATCAGATGGTTATGATTTTTTGGTGGTGTCATTCAAATTGAGAAGGAATAGGTTCTCAATTTGAGAATCAAAAACGCATAGACAAACGGCTTGTTCAGGAGAGATGTCGAATTAATATCGAGCGCTAATGCAAGAGTCTCATCGAGATTAGGTTGTGACTTGATTTGAGACTCACCCATCTCATTGTGAACAATGTGTAAATATTAAATGCAAAATCTGTCTAAAGTTTATGATTGTCCTTGCAAATCATTACTTAAGTTGATTGTTCTGAGTCGAAGAATGACTAGTAACAAATAGGTCATCGAGAGGAGTTACGGTTCAATAAAGGCGCTTTTTTGTACAAGGTCTTCTTATGCCATTAAAAATGACATTAATCGCGCTGGCTGTTATGACAGCGTCTTCACAGCTTCAAGCTGATACTTCTCTCACGCCTCCAGTTTCTCTTGCGCAAAGCTATCAAGATGGTATCGATGTATCTGAATACTGGTATAGCGAAAAACTCGACGGCATTCGCGCCTATTGGACAGGACAACATCTCGTGACGAGAAATGGTAACCGAATCTACGCTCCAGATTGGTTTATAGATTCACTCCCTGACTATCCGTTAGATGGTGAGCTATGGGCGGGACGAGGCAATTTTCATCTCGTACAACAAACGGTTTTGGATAAAACGCCTGTGGAGTCAGCTTGGCGAAACATTGATTTTATGATCTTTGATATGCCGTATTCTGCTGGTGATTACCGGAAGCGTTATTACAACATCAAAGACTTAGTGCTCGAAGTAGACCAACCTCATATCAAATATGTCGAACACCGAGCGATCCAAAATGAAGCTCACCTGTTTGCGCAATTGGATAAGATTTCAATATCCGATGGTGAAGGGGTGATGCTACGTAAGGTATCAAGCCGTTATCAAGCTGGACGTGGTAGTGATTTACTTAAACTGAAACGATACGCAGATGATGAAGCGCTAGTCGTGGGCTATAAGCCAGGCACGGGGCGTTTATTGGGTATGATGGGGGCGATGTTAGTTCGCTTACCAGATGGTACAGAGTTTTACATTGGTAGTGGGTTTACCGATGAAGTGCGTCGTCAGCCTCCGAAAATAGGTTCAACGATCACGTTCAGGTACAACGGTTTTACTCATACCGGTAAGCCACGTTTTGCCCGATTCTTGCGTGAGAGGCTGAAAGAATAGAACGCTCTGCACTTACTAGTTGCCAACGGTTACGCCGCACCGCTTGAAGAGACCCTGCCAAAACTGAACGTGGTTTAGGGTTTCTTGTCTAAAGGTTTTGTGTGCCTCTTTTATACCATATTGATGACCATGAAGTTGCATACGCTTTTCTATCAAGGTGGCACCGTCTTGAAGTTGCTGATAGGTACTGTCTAAATAGGCTAAGTAAGGTTGCACTTCTTCAACGTAAATAGATTGAAAGACATTTCTTAGGTAGCGGAACTGGGTCACGTCTCGGTTTGGCCCGCACAACACATTATTCTGATGTTGTTCAAGTAACTGAGTCGTAGCTTTTAGCCAGTGAGAAGCGTTTATCATCGAATAGTAAAGTCGTCCGAGTAAACGAGATTTCTCTAACTCTTCTTGATACTGCACAATCTCAATATCGGGCAGACGTGAAATGGCGCGATGAGGTAAGCCGTACATTTCACTGAAAAGGCGATAGACGTCGTTAATACGTGCAACATCATTTGGTGTTTCTTGAGATATCCAATCCGACGCCGTTAGCTGCTTTTGCATTGCATCACTCGCGAGTAGCAAGTTGTCAAGATGAGTACCTAAATGCTGCCACTTAGTCGAATAAAGCTCTGTTAATGTAGTACGTTCTTCATCGCTGAGCTGAAATTCGGATAGACATCGATTCATGACTCTTAAAAGGGCAGTTTGATAATCAAAATCATGAAATGCATCCTGCACCTTACCAAGTTGCGAGTTTTTCTCGGCAAGTAGATTGAATAATCCACACTGGCGTAATTGGTAGCTTTCTAGTAAACCAATCGATAGCCTTGGCAATGGCTCGAATAAGTCACGTTTTGCAGGTATGGTCACCGTAGATTGCAATTCGATTGGAAGAGTAGGAGCGTCCAACACATTGGCGACACGTTGGTGATACTTGTCAAACATTGCTCTTTCTGGGTTGAACCAGTTATCGCAACCGTTAAGAAACAAGACTAAAAACAATAAAATAGACCGCACAAATATCCTTTTTATAACTTCGTATTCGTCACCAAAAGAGCAGGCTGAACTGGCTCACAAGCTTGTTATAAGTATACTCAACAGCGTTATTATTCGATCAAAAAAGCCAGCGTGTGCTGGCTTTTTCTTATGATCACTGAACTGAAAAGTTCAATTGCACCTCTGGTTCTTGGCGGTGCATCCAGCGCATTCTTACCCCTAACATAAGTGCGGCAGAAGAAAGGCCGATGATAAAGCCTAGCCAGAAACCTTGCGCACCCATTGGCTCGACGATCCAGTCTGTGCGGCCAAGGACGTAACCCATTGGTAAACCAAGAATCCAGTAGGCGATAAAAGTACGGTTGAAGATGGCTCGCATATCTTTATAGCCACGCAGTGCACCTGCCGCGATTACCTGAACTGCGTCCGTACATTGATAAACAGCAGCAAATACGAGCAGTTGCATCGCTAGAGTGATGACCTCAGGGTTGCTAGTGTAAAGTTCGGCGATCCATTCACGAGACAATACGGTTAATATCGCTGTAAGAACAGATAAACCTAGACCGACCATGATGCCCACTCGTGAAGCAACGCGAGCGCCATCAACGTTTTCTTCGCCAAGTCGGTGTCCGACACGAATACTCACTGCGGCACCGATACTCATTGGAAGCATAAATACTAGCGACGAGAAGTTAATCGCAACCTGGTGCGCCGCAACGATGATTGGTCCTAGTGGTGAGACCAATAGTGCAACGACAGCAAATAGTGTCACTTCAAAAAACAGCGCTGCTGCAACAGGAAAGCCGAGTCTGAACAGACGAACTTGCGCTTTCCATTGTGGTCGATGCCATTCACCAAATAAGTTGATGCTTTTAAGTCGATCTGATGTCATTACATAAAGCAATAGTAGGGCAAACATGACCCAGTAAACAATCGTGGTTGCAACACCACAGCCAACACCGCCTAATTCAGGTGCGCCAAACTTGCCATACACGAAAATCCAGTTTAGAGGAATGTTGAGCAGTAAACCGATAAAGCCAATGACCATTGCTGGTTTCGTCAATGACATACCATCCGTAAAGCTTCTAAGCGTTTGAAAAAGCAAGAAGGCAGGGACTGCTAAGATAACAGCATGAATGTACCCCACTGTTTTTTCTGCCATCAGCGTTTCAACATCCATAAACCCGAGAATAAATTGGGTTTGAAGCAGCACTGCAATAATCGGCACACTGATCAACAATGCCAAAACGACGCCTTGTTGAATTTCAAACGGGATTTTTACTCGACGACCAGAGCCATTTAACTGTGCGACAACAGGGACTAACGCCATTAACAAACCCACACCAAATAAAATGGATGGAAGCCAAATACTTGAAGCGACAGAAACCGCAGCCATGTCGGTGGCACTAACGCCTCCGGCCATAACGGTATCAACAAACCCCATACCAGTTTGAGCAACAGATGCGATCAATACCGGGGTCGCCAATTTGATGAGACTTGATGCTTCTTCTTTATAGCGATGCACGAAAAATACTCCAGAGCGGAACAATAAGTTGAAAGAATGAGAGCGCTCGAGGACAAAAGATGTGGTGAACTGATCTGATGGTTGATTTTAGTCACGATAAGGTGAAAAAATGCCTCGGAGAAACTCCGCGCAAATGATAAACAATTGTATGTTTATATTCCATAGTTAGGTTGCGAATAGTGGATAACACTAACTTAATGCTCGCTAAGCTCAGGATACGCTAATACTGAGAGCTGTAATAAATCATGTTAATGTTAGAAGCATGTATGAGAACAAGGCTCCATTTTTCAATAGGTCGTTGCTCTATAATCTACAGGTTTTATCTCGATACACAGTGCTGTGCTTAAGGCTCTGTCATCGATTGCAGCTTGTATGAAATCAATAGGTAAAAAGAATGTTTACAGGAATAGTTCAGGGTACGGCGAAGGTCGTTAAAATTGATAAAAAAGAACGCTTTCAAACGCATGTTGTCGAGTTAAGCGAAGAGCTTTGTAAAGGATTAGAAATAGGGGCATCTGTCGCTCACAATGGCTGCTGCCTGACCGTGACCAATATAAATGGCAACCTTATCAGCTTTGATTTAATGCAAGCGACATTGGCTCTCACCAACTTAGGCGAGCTAGTTGAAGGTCACAGCGTAAACATTGAGCGAGCTGCCAAGTTTGGTGATGAAATTGGCGGACACAGCATGTCTGGCCATATTAGTTTGATGGCTGATATTGTCGAGATCATCGATACGCCTAATAACCGCACGATTTGGTTCCAACTGCCGCAAGAATCAATGAAATATGTGTTAGCGAAAGGCTATATCGGCTTGGATGGTTGTTCTTTGACGATTGGTGAGGTTGAAGCGTGTCGTTTTTCAGTACATCTAATTCCAGAAACCTTGCAACGAACACTCTTTGGAGTAAGACAAGTAGGGGACCGCGTTAATATCGAGTTTGACCCTCAGACTCAGGCCATAGTTGATACTGTTGAGCGAGTTCTCGCAGCAAAACAGCTTTAGAATGATAAAAAGGAGCCAAGCGCTCCTTTTTAATTCAAGTGACTTTGTGTTTCCAACGCTTACATGCTCGAGTTGTTATTCGTAATTGTCATCAATAAACAGTTCGACTTTATCTTGCAGCTCATCTACTCGCATATTTAAGTGAATGGCATGGCAACAAGCTGGGCAATCATCATAAAACTCTTGGTCACCATTACTTGCATCTAGTGTAATGCCGATTGAATGTCCACAATGGGGGCATTTGACATGCCTTTCGGTATAATTTTTCATACAACAACTCCTAATATCGCAGGGCTTTTAAACACTCTATTCTTTAAGGAAGTACAGCCCTTCACTTACTTTGCCTACAAGGAAAATAGGCACAATCCAAAGTTAAGTCTCCTTTGATATTAGGTGGAGTTGTTGCTAATTGAGTCGAAATAAGTATAAAACTTGACCCCAAACTCAACCTTGAACTTAGGGTCATTTTCTGTAGTGATGTGCCTCGAGGTTTTACATCTTGAAATATGCAGTGGCTTCCAAATTAATAAGAAATAATTTTATTAATAACTTGTTGAGCCTGCTCCAAGTAATGGCCGCCAAATAAATTGCAATGGTTGAGAACATGGTAAAGGTTATAGATATCTTTACGCTCTTGATAACCAGCAGAAAGTGGCATAACAGATTCATAACCTTGATAAAATTCCGGTTGAAATCCACCAAAAAGCTCAGTCATCGCAATATCACACTCCCTGTCACCCCAGTAGCAGGCGGGGTCGTAACAGATAGGGCCACATGCCGTGAGAGCCGCATTCCCATTCCATAAATCGCCATGCAACAAGGAAGGCTCTGGAGCATGGTTTGCTAGCAGTTGTTTTACGACATCTATAAAGTCGTCGATATCAACTAAAGTGACGCCTTTTTCTTTAAGGAGTTGTAATTGCCATCCTATGCGTTGCTCAGCAAAGAAGACACACCACTTCTTGTGCCACTTATTGGGTTGTAGAGTGGAACCGAGATAGTTATCCGTATCAAAACCAAATTCCTTTTGCTCGCCCCATTGATGAAGGTGAGCTAATTGCTGTCCTAATTTAAAGCTGTTTGGGCCATCTTCTAATGGCTTTGTTGGAAGGTAGTTAAGAATTAGGAATGAGGCGTTTTTGGTTTTACCAACCAACACAACCTCTGGAACAAATAGGGTAGATGTCTCACGCAAAAGATGCAGACTTTCTGCCTCAACTTCAAACTTAGACAAAAACTCGCGATCGTTAATTTTCACGAAATAGCGCTGTTCGCCGTCATTGATCATGTAGCTTTCACTGATATCCCCACCAGACAGTCTTACTTTTTCCGTGATCTGGTACTCGAATAATAAAGTATCAGAAAGCTGTTGCGATATTGCTTGCCACATACAAAACCTCGCGAATCTATTTGACCACCAACAGTTTAGGATAAAAAGCAAGGTGTTGGCGCTACGTTGAGCATACTTCGTAAAGAAACCTTCCTCTCAGTGTAGTCAATTTGTATAAATGTGAATCAAATCGCTTATAAGCCTCTGATTTGTCGGCATAGCATATGGAGATGAACGTATACAACAGGTATTATTATTTTTTTGACGTTAGTTCCATTGGTGACATGAAAATACTGATATGTGATGACTCAGCGGTTGCAAGAAAGCTCATTGCGCGCTCCATCGTACAAGATACATCATTGCACCTGATCGAAGCTCAAGATGGGTATGAGGCGCTAAATATTCTTGCGGAGCAAAATATCGATATTTTGTTTCTCGATTTAACGATGCCGATCATGGACGGTTTTGAAGTCCTCGAGTCATTACCTGTTAGTCACTACCAGACTAAAATCGTCATTATTTCTGGAGATGTTCAACAAGAGGCAAAACAGCGCTGCATAGAGCTAGGTGCTCAAGCTTTTATCGCTAAGCCTCTGACAGAAGAGCAGGTGATACCGCTCTATGAACAATTGGGGCTGCACTATGCGTTCAAGCCTAGCCATTCGATTGATCCTAAAAGCCAGATTTGCGAGGAGTTCTCCTCACTAGCCAAATTCCGCGAGATTGCAAACATTGCACTTGGTAAAGGGGCTGCGATTATGGCAGACCACTTACACGAGTTCATCCAACTTCCTGTTCCACATGTTGGTCCGTTATCCTACGGCGAACTTCATATGACGCTTGTCGACGTTGTTGGGCGTGATGGCTCCGTCGCGGTTGCGCAGAGGTTTGTTGGTGGCGGTATTCATGGTGAAGCTCTGGTGTGTTTGCGTGGTAGAGACATCAATCAAATTGGCGAGAAGTTAGGCTACCTGCTTGAGTTTACACCTCATAATGAAATCATTTTGAATATCTCGAACTTACTGGTTTCGTCATTTCTCACATCGTTAGGGGATCAGCTCGACAAGCAATTCTCACTTCGTCAGCCAGGCATTGTGGATACGTTAACGCCTTACTGTGAAGAGCAGGGTGAATTAGGTGAGCTGTTTACTATCGAATACACCTACATGGCAGAAGCGCTCGATTTTGAGTGTGAGGTACTGTTTTTAATTGATAAACCATCCGTAGAAATTATTTATGAAATCATGGAGCTAATCTAATGTCCGATATTACGCTGGACATAGCAGACTTTCATTGGGTCACACAAATTCTCGATACGATGGATTCAGGGCTTATCGTGTTGGATCAAGAGTATAAGGTCTGTGTATGGAACAGTTTTATGCAGTCATACAGTGGCGTTCTGTCACAAGAAATCCTTGGCCAATGTTTATTTGATCATTTTGAAGAGCTGCCAAAAACTTGGCTAGAAACCAAGATAAAAACCGCCGCCGATCTGGAAACTCGTTCCTTCTCTAGCTGGGAAAACCGGCCGTACCTTTTTAAATTCAACAATTTTTCTCCGGTTTCAAACAGCAGTGATTTCATGTATCAAGACATCGTAATCACCCCGTTAATTGGGCTCTCAGGAGAGGTCAGTCACATTGCTATTCAAGTGAATGATGTCTCTGAAACGGCAAGAAATCGCATTCATTTGAAAGAAACAAATCAACATTTGTCTGAAATCAGTCGCAAAGATGGTTTAACAGGTTTATTTAATCGTGCTTATTGGGAGCAATCGCTGAAAGAAGAGTTTGCTCACCTAAAAGTTATCGACGGACCATGCTCATTAGTAATATTTGATATCGACCACTTTAAAAAAGTGAATGATACCTATGGTCACCCGACGGGAGATGAAGTCATTCGTCGTACTTCTTCGTTATTAAGAAAGACAGCAAGAAGCAGTGATGTGTGCGGTCGTTTTGGCGGAGAAGAGTTTACGGTATTGCTTCCTCATACGAATCAAGAACAAGCTTGCTATTTCGCGGAGCGTTTACGTAAAAGAATTGAGCAAGAGATCGTGAAAGTGGAAGATTTTTTGATTAATTACACGATAAGTATTGGTGTTTGCGAGTATAAACCTTATTTTGAAACTCACACTCAATGGTTAAAGAGTGCCGATGCTGCGTTGTATCGTGCAAAAGAAAACGGTCGTAACCAAACTTGTTTGCATGAAAATGACTGAAATACAAAAAGGTTTGAAGAAACCCTGTATCCGAACGCAGTGAGGCAAAGCGCAATTGTTTGAAAAACATCCAGTTGGTTCGTGAATGTTTGTTAATATGAAATAAGTTAATGAAATTTTCTCGGCATGTCTTACTATTGAAACTATTCCGCTTTCAGCTTCGAAGGCTTGCAATAAACGGAGAAAAACAGTGGTTTTAGAAACCGATGGATATCTCGCTCTTATCGAGCACTTGTCGCTAAATCTAGATATTTTCACGACTGAAATTGGCGACACTGGATCCGAAAGCATCGAAGATGTCGTCACCGATATGGTGGCTTCAAACATCATGGCGATCTTTGAGCAAAACCCAGAGCTTCACTCAAGCGTACGCTTCAAATTACTAAAAGAGGCGGATGCGGTTGTTGAAGATCTTGGTGAGATATTGGCTGGTGTATGGCATAAAAAAGCGACTAATGAACAGATCACGTTCCTTGATGAATACATCGCTTTGGTTAAAAACCTATTCGATACTGCCGTTGCTACTTACGATTGATATTGTTTGATACCAGTCATCTCCAATTCTAAAAGTAAGAAGAGTTACATTGTAACTCTTCTTACTTGCCAAAACTTAGATGCCCAGTATGGGTTGTCGATTCTTGAAATGATCACACCTTTAGACGTTGACGCATGCATGAACTGCTTGTTACCCAAGTAAATCCCTACATGATAGGTCGTCCGTCTTGTCTTAAAAAACACCAAATCTCCTTGTTTGGCGTCCGTCCAATTTAATTCCACACCTTGTTTCGATTGTTGTCTCGTTGTCCTGGGTAACGATAGTTGATAAGCCTCGACAAAGGCTTTTTGCACAAATGCCGAGCAATCAATACCAGATTTTTGTGTGCCGCCTAAGCGATAAGGTGTGCCATGCCATTCTGTATAAAACTGGAACAAGTCAGGGTTATTGTCCAATAACTGATTTGTAGGTGTTGTCACTTGCACTTGCTCGCTAGGTTCAGGCCCCGAAGAGCAGGCGCTTAGTAGCACACTGATTATCAAAGGAAAATATACTCGACGCAAATCACCACCTGTCATCTCTATGACTCACAACTGAAATATTAGTGTCATAACCAATCCATAGTATGGGCTGCAAATCACGGTTTTGTCTCACAAATGTGACGGAATCACTGCAAAACCGATTCAACCTTAAGAAAGAATAAAAATTGATTATGGCAAAGCGAAAACGCTCACGCACATCACTCTCACTGATTCAGGCTGTTAGTGCAACATTTTTAACTATCATAGCTCTTGTTATAGCCCTTTCTGTCTCAAGTTTCAAAGGAATGGAACAGGTAGGAGAGCAATTTGAAGACTTGTCGCAAAAAGCGTTACCAATCGCGATGGCGAACGCAAAGTTAACTAGGAATGTATTGGAGATGGTTAAGCTACTCAACCATGGTATGCAGATTTCTGATCCAGAACAACTGCCTCTCATCAAAGAGCAAATCGATTCACTTGCGACTCAAAGCAAAAGTTTGGTTGGAGAAGCTTCTGGTGTTGCTGAACAACTCTCTGAGGAGTTAGATACAAATTTAGCGCGTTTACATAACATCACGCAGTCCATTTTACTGAAGCAATCTTCAGTGATAAAAATTCAAATGGATATTGATGCAGGAGTTGGTGGGTTCCGCTATGGACTCAGCTCTATCGGCCCGGAAATGAATCGAATTAGCTCGTTTCTTAGTGCCGAAAATCCTGAATCGAGTGATGCCGCCAACCGATTTATTGCCTCAGCGAGCTCAATGGAAAGCACGTTCTTAGTAATGATGATGCATTCTGAGCTGAGCAAAGCCGAAAAAGAATACCGAGAAATGCGTAACCGTATTGCAGGTATTAATCTCGCCTATGAAGATTTCCAGTCTTTACATCCAGAAGTAAGCGAATACGCAAGCCTAACGGCACCGTACGAGATGGTGAAGCAAGGCTTTAGTGAAAAGGGCGTGCTGCGTTTGATCCTCGCCAAACTAGAACAAGGGGAACTGCAACGTTCAGAGTTTAAACAGGCTTCGATTCTTGCGGATGAAACCATGCGGTTGCTTGATCAAATATCACAAGCTGCTGGTGAGTTGATTGCGGATAAAGAGAGTGTGGTCAATGACACTATTCAGTCAGTGAGTGTTATGATCGTTTTTGCAGCGTGTGTGATTTCTTTCATTATTCTGATCACTTGGTTCAGTCTGAAGTCATGGACAAACCGAGGGTTAAGGAATGTACTAACGCGTCTTTCTGCACTTACCGAGCATGACTTCCGTGACAATGCACAAGAGGTTGGTCCTTATGAACTAAAAGAAGTGGCACGAAAACTAAACCAAGTGATTGATTCAACAAACAACTCTATCCAAACAGTTACACGTAACTGTGAGACGCTTTATCAGACGGCCGAAGTAAGCCACAGTGCAGCTGAACAAACGAGCGATGGGTTGACGACACAAAATGAAGCGTTGGCGAGCATGATCACGACCATTACGCAACTTGAAGCCTCCATTCGTGAAATAGCAACAGTGACAAATGCCTCGTCACAGGACTCGATGCTTGCTACCCAGCACACTGCAAAAGGCGTTCAAGTTGTGGAACAAAACCGTGAACGTTTGGAATCACTTGAAAGCTCTTTGGATATGAATGAGCAATCTATGTTAGAGCTAGACCAGCGTGTTAAGCAAATTCGTGAAATGGTCGACATGATCAGTGGTATTGCTGACAACACAAACTTGCTTGCTCTCAACGCAGCAATAGAAGCCGCTCGAGCTGGTGAACAAGGGCGTGGGTTTGCGGTCGTCGCGGATGAAGTCCGCAAACTAGCAAGTGATACTTCTCAACAAACAACGAACATCCGAGCAATGATGAGTGAGCTTATTACCGCAGCAGAGCGTTCTCGCCAAGCAGTCAATGATTCAAGAGAAGAAATGGCCCACGCGCTGCAGTCCAGCAATGAAGTGAAATCGACATTCTCTGATATCAACCTTGCGGTCAAACACATTCAAGAACGTGTTGAGCAAATCTCAGTTGCTACAGAAGAACAAGAACGGGCGACGGCAGATGTGTCTCAATCCATCAATAATATTTCCGAGCTTGGAGAGCGTACAAAGCTACAACTTGAATCCATGGTTGAAAGCTCTGAACAAGTGGCAGAAATTGCAGGGCATCAACAAGCGATGTTGCATAAATACGAGCTACATCAGTCCGCCTAAGTGACATGTTTTTATCTTCTATAAGCAGAACTTCGGTTCTGCTTTTTTGTTGCTTCTACGCAACTTCTCATCGCTATTCAAATCGCAAAAGTGAGTTATATCGCATCTTGCTCATTTCTTAAGGGCTGAGTTATCACTACGTGGTGTTAATGCTATCTCGGTGAAACAAGATGGCTAGAATGTTGTCCGAATTCAAAGGAATGGATAATGCAACTTCATGCGATTCCTTTATATCCAGAACAAGCCCAAGCTTTCTGCTTAAACAACGAGGAGTGGTTTTGTGATCGATAAAGTTTGTCCCGTCGTTCTGCGTAAGCAAAACCAAGAGCTCCTACTTTTTAAACATCCGTTGGCGGGTATTCAGTTCGTCAAGGGTACTGTTGAAGTGTTTGATGAAAGTTACATCACAGCCGCGAAGCGGGAGCTCGCTGAAGAATCTGGAATTACGCACGTTATCTCCGCTCGGTATTTATGCTCATGGGACAGTGGCTTTCAAAATCAAGTATGGCATTTTGTTTTGTGCGAGTGTGCTGACCTAGAGGATTCATGGACGTTTCATACACAAGACGATGGCGGACATGATTTTGCGTTCTTTTGGCACGATATAGGGAGCGATATTTCCTCACAAACGCATACCGTTTTTCAGAACACACTGGAAAAAGTTCGAAAACTGATAGACCAAGGAGCGGTTTGAGTGAGACTTCTGTTCTAACATTGGTGTATTTGAGCGAAATGCCAAAGCTAACACTATGCTTCTATCAGGAGCGAATAAATTTCTTTCGCACGCCTCACGTACTGTTTAAAGGCACTGTCGATCTCAAAAATGGCTATGAGATTACAAATGTTTAACTGACTTCTATATGCTTTGCGCATTCATTCAGATAAGGAAACGATAATGGATAAATTCGTCGTGTTTCTCTTATGCCTTTTTATGACAGTTGGCGGTGTGGTTCATCTTTATGACAACATTGCTAACGGTTTTTTGCCTTATGATTTTGCGCCACGCTGGTTGAATATTTATTGGAGCTCGTTGGGGCTGTTAGACTTACTAGCGGTGTATCTGTTGGTGAAGCACCGTCGTTCCGGATTAGTACTTATGCTATTGATTCTGACGACCAATGTTATTTTTAGCTCGCACGCTCACTATACATTAGAAATATTGGACAACAATGCCGCACTTCAAATGAAAACACTCTTTTTAGGTTTTTCATTCGGCGTATCTATCTGGTTATGGAACGCGCGCAAACATCGACAATCACGCCAGATATTTCGTTAACTTTCACTTTTCATCACTCAATTAAGGATAGTAAACAGGGATTCGTTATGAACGATTTTAAAGACTTGGCCAGTTTCGCTGGTTTCAGCGTACTGACAGGTTTAAGCTTTGGTACCACTTTCTTCAGTCTGGCTTTTCTATACAGCTCAATAGAAGCACAACAAGCAATGAATACTAATGCTTTGGTGTGCACGGTGCTTGGTGTGGTTGGTTTATTTGTTGGTATTACTCAGTTAAACAAAAAACGTCAACTAACGGAGAGTGAATCCATTAGCTAGCATCGTAAGGATGAAGTGGTGTTTAACTGGTTGGTGTTTAGGTTTAGTCTATTCGCTTTGTTTACGCACTTCATCCACAAAAACTTTTCTTCAACTGTTGCGTCTTCTTCGGTTATAGCGAAAAGGTTGCGTTAACAGCTTGTCTAATCGTTGTTCTGCTTCATTCCTAATTTCCGGTATACCAATTACGACATCATCATGGCCAAGCTCAGGCTGAGCTCGATATGTCCCAAAAAGTCGATCCCAAACAGAAAGGAAGAAACCGAAATTCGAGTTGGTTTCTTTTGCTATCACAGAATGATGAACGCGATGCATGTCTGGCGTCACTATGACGTTTCGCAGTTTCTGATCCGCTGATAAAGCCAGTTTTGCATTACTGTGATTAAACATCGCACTGGCATTGAGCACTATTTCGAATACCACGATAGCGATAGGAGAAACGCCTAAGATAAATACAGTGGCAATTTTGACACCCATCGAGATGATGATTTCGATGGGATGAAAACGTGCGCCAGTAGTGACGTCTATGTCGAGATCGGCATGGTGCATTCGATGAAGCTTCCACAGTGGCTTTACATAGTGAAAGACCACATGCTGAACGTAAATGACGAAATCAAGCAGAATAACCGCTAGAAGCACGTTTAACCAAGCGGGCAGGGAGAGCAAATTAAATAGTCCCCATTGTTGCTCCTGAGCGATAATTGCAGCTTGAAAGGCGGCGATAGGCATGACTAACGCAACAATCAAGCTATTCACAGCAACCAGTGATAAGTTATTGACCCAGCGAAACCCACGTGAAGCGGTAAGTGTTTTTCTCGGCAGTTTGTTTTCCCAAAGGGCACAAAGTAATAATACGCCGAGAAAAAAGCCTAATCTTATCCACGAGGGATCTTGAAACGTCGTTTCTGTCACTGTCATTTCCTTATTTATTACTTTATCTATGACCGAGGTAAGGGTGAAATTATTTCAACAAACAGTAAGGTGCGTTGAAGGGCTTATCTTGAGGCGAAACCATAATGTCAGTAGAATCGCGCTCTACTTTTTACTTGGCATTACTTACCATGAGAATTCACGCTTTCCACCGTTTATATCAGTACCGACAATCTATCTCAACCAAGCCTTTCAACGCGCGTGGATGTAAAGTGGTTCGTTGCCAATATTGCCAGGTTTCTGAGCAACACTGTTTGTGCGGTCTTCAGCCAAACATCAAGGCTAATATTGCATGTATGTTGATTGTTTCTGAAAACGAAGTATTTAAGCCAAGTAATACCGGTCGTCTAATTGCTGATACGATTCAAGAGACTTACGTTTATCAATGGAACCGAACAGAACCGTCTGAGGAGATGCTGGAGCTACTACAGGATGACAACTACCAACCAGTGATTGTATTTCCTGCAGACTATGTGGATGACCCATCTCGTTTAATTGAAGATCTGCAGCCTGCGCGATTAGTAAACGAAGAGGCTCAGAACAAAAAATGGTTGCTGATCTTTATTGATGGTAGCTGGCGTGAGGCACGAAAGATATTCCGTCGTTCTGATTTTCTTAAATCTTTGCCTGTGCTTTCTATTGAGCCAGAATCTCTGTCTGAATACATCATGCGCCGTTCTGAGAATGAGCAGCATCTTTCAACCGCCGAAGTCGCGACGTTAGTTTTGAAACAAGCCGGTGAGAATAAAGCATCGGAATGCCTTCAGTTGTGGTTTGAAGCCTTTAGAGAAACCTACATGTTGACCAAGACCCGAGTCAAAAACGATCCCAACCGACCGCATTTAAAACGTTTCAAAGAGTGGGTGAAAACCGAGAGCTGACTCTAAGGAATGAACTTTTGTTGATGGCATGTTGTTCAACTGGCTGCGGTGAGGGGATAAATCTGCATTCGGTCACGGTTTGCAGGCGTACAGATATGGATAATGCCACTAGTTTATACTTTTGACTCCAGCCATTTTTGGAGTCGTTTAAGCATTTTTTAGGAGAGAAATACATGTATTACGGCTTTGATGTCGGTGGCACTAAAATTGAATTTGGTGCATTTAACGAGAAGCTTGAGCGTGTAGCGACGGAACGTGTACCTACACCAACAGACAACTACGAGCTGCTGGTTGATACCATTGCGGAATTGGTTAACAAATACGATGCAGAGTTTGGTTGCGAAGGCACAATTGGTCTTGGCCTACCAGGCATGGAAGACGCAGACGATGCAACGGTATTAACGGTTAACGTTCCTGCGGCGAAAGGCAAACCACTGCGCGCGGACCTTGAAGCGAAAATTGGTCGCAGCGTAAAGATTGAAAACGATGCGAACTGTTTTGCGCTATCAGAAGCATGGGACGAAGAGCTTCAAGATGAGCCTTCTGTACTTGGTTTGATCCTAGGTACTGGCTTTGGTGGCGGTTTTATCTACGATGGTAAAGTTTTCTCTGGCCGTAACCACGTAGCAGGTGAGGTGGGCCATACTCGTTTACCTATCGATGCTTGGTTCCACTTAGGCGAAAACGCACCTCTGTTGGGCTGTGGTTGTGACAAAAAGGGGTGTTTAGACAGTTACCTTTCCGGTCGAGGCTTCGAGCTTCTTTACGCGTATTACTACGGCGAAGAGAAGAAAGCGATCGATATCATTAAGGCGCACGCAGAAGGTGAAGCGAAAGCTGTTGAACACGTTGAGCGTTTTATGGAGTTGCTGGCTATCTGTTTTGCAAACATCTTTACAGCGACTGACCCACATGTTGTTGTGCTGGGTGGTGGTCTTTCAAACTTCGAATTGATTTATGAAGAGATGCCAAAACGCATCCCTAAACACTTATTGTCTGTGGCTAAGTGTCCTAAGATCATCAAAGCAAAACACGGTGATTCAGGCGGTGTACGTGGCGCTGCGTTCCTAAACATTAAGTAGTGACTGAAACCTTACTCGATATAAAGTAAGAAGAAATCTAAAGCCCCGTTTAGACCATCAAGGTAAAACGGGGCTTTTTACTTATATATCGAAGTAACTCATATACCCAAGTAACTTCTATATGCTTGGGTATAGAGCACGAACAAAAATAGCATGCATAAAAAAACTCGCGACGAATCGCGAGTTTTCTGTTTACAGCTAAGCTTATTTGTTCTTTTTGCCTACGCCTAGGTTTTCTTTTTGAGCTAGGGTGATTTTGCTAAAGCCTAATTTTCTGAAGTAGTTATCGCGGTAGTTTCGTACCGCTTTAGTGTCAGACACTGCTTCGATTTGTTGCTCCATCTTTAGGAACTCAGTGATATCGATACCTTCTGCTTCTGCAACCGCTTCTTGAATGTTGCGATGCTGCTGGTATGAGAACGTCAGTTCTTTGTCTTGGTCTTTGTAAGTGTAAAGAATGGTGCGAGCCATAGCTGTCTCTCTGAAAAAGGTTTCTGTATTAAACAAAAAGGCCAGACTCGCTGACCTTTGAATTTCTAGTTTGGGCTAGATTCTGCCTTGAAGTGGGATAATTGTCACGCTTTCTCCCGCTTTTACTGTATCAATAGCTGGGGAGATTTCGATCAAACAGTTTGCCTCACTCATTGAGCGCAAAATACCAGAGCCTTGCTTGCCTGTTGTACGAACGGTTAAACGGCCAGTGTCATCCAGTTCATAGATTCCTCGACTAAACTCGGTACGACCTTGTCGAGAGCGAAGATTCTCAGTCGCGATGGCGTTCACTTTCAGAGGCTTCCAGCCTTGTTCGCCTTGCATCTTACGCAGTGCAGGCTCAACAAAATTAATGAAAGAAACCATCACGGCAACAGGGTTGCCCGGCAGACCAAAGAACGGCTTGTTGTTGATTTGACCAAACGCGAGTGGACGTCCCGGACGCATGTTGATTCGCCAAAAATCGATTTGACCAAGTTTATCTAAGGCAAGTTTGATGTAATCCGCATCACCAACTGATACGCCACCAGAAGTCATAACCACGTCCGCTTGCGCCGATGCGTTTTCCAACGCTTCAATCATTAACTGTTCGTTGTCTTCCAGAATACCGAAATCCAAAATCTCGCAGCCGAGCTTTTCAAGCATGCCCATGATGGTAAAACGGTTGGAATCGTAGATAGAATTCGCTTTTTGCTCTGTTCCCGGTGCTTGTACTTCGTCACCGGTGGAGAACACGGCAACTTTCAATTTGCGGAACACATTCGCTTCACCAAAACCAAGCGAAGCGATCATGCCCATTTCTGGAGAGGCTAGGCGAGTGCCTGCGGTAAAGACGTCACTGCCGATAGCGAGATCTTCACCTGCTTGACGAACGTTTTGGCCTGCTTTGATATTCGCACCATTAAAGATGACCTTGTCACCTTCTTGAGAGGCTTGCTCACGCATGACCACTGTGTCGCCGTTAAGTGGTGTTGGTGCGCCGGTCATGATCTTCACCGCTTGGCCGACTTCTAAAGCTTTATCATAGGCATGGCCCGCCATCACTTCAGCAATCACTTGGTAGCTATCGCGCTCAATATCATCACTGCGGATGGCATAACCGTCCATCGCGGAGTTGGTGTATTGCGGCACACTTACTGGTGAAATGATATGTTCCGCGAGAACGCGGCCATAGGCGTTTTCAATCTTGCATGCTTCTATTTCCGAAACCGTGTTCACCAAAGAAAGGATTTTTTCTTGGCCTTGAACCACAGAAAGGAAAGCGGGAGAAAGTGTGTCGCAACATGCGGCGTCTTTCTCTTTAGATTTTGGTGCTTTTGCATCTTGAACGTATTGGAGAACAAATTGAGCGATGGCATTCAAATCATTGATGTTCATTTGTGGCAGTTCAGAGTCCAACTCCGCACTGTCGGAAGCGATAGCAATGATGTTTTCATCGTGAGGGTAAAGCCAAGGCTTACCCACTTCTTCACGGTGCAATTCAATTTTAGGAAACGCGATGTTTTTACAGCCTTCGACCAAAACTACATCGAGGTTGTCT
The DNA here is from genome assembly GCF_024744415.1 of Vibrio sp. RM-41-2B. NCBI lineage: Bacteria > Pseudomonadati > Pseudomonadota > Gammaproteobacteria > Vibrionales > Vibrionaceae > Vibrio > Vibrio sp. RM-41-2B. Next base: position 227,290 of record NZ_JAMQWD010000051.1, read on the forward strand.
TCATCAAAACGTGTTAATAGGTATTCAAACTCTGCTTCGGCTTCTGGCGTTTCTGTCATTAACGCAAAACGGTTGCGAGAAGCAATCAGCATTTGAGAGGCGCCAGCTTTGCGTAAACGGTAGCTGTCTTTACCCGGCTTATCGACATCGAAGTTGTGGTGCGCATGTTTTAGCATGCCAATGCGTAAACCTGCTTCAGTCAGCTTTGGCAATAGCGCTTCAAGTAGCGTGGTTTTGCCTGTGCCTGAATAAGCTGCAAAACCAAGAATAGGAATATTTAGCGTGTGTTTCATGATTCTAATTGTCCAAATTGCGCCAGTTCTTCCGGAGTGTTCAAGTTGACGAAACAGTTTGGTGAGTCGCTAAAGTCAACGTAACTGGTGTTGCACTCTTTGTAGAGCAGAATGATTTTTCGGTCGCCACGTTCTAAAAATGCAGTGAGTTTTGGCAGTACTCGCTTGTGGTAGAGCGTAAAAACAGGTTGCTGATGGTCACCATCATGAGCGACCAAAATATCACTGTCTTCTTTGGCGGCCTGGCAGAAACGCTCGACAAGGTCGGTGTTAATTTGTGGGCTATCGCAAGGTACAAATCCAACCCAGTCAGTTTCAGCATGCATCAAACCCGCGTGAATACCGCCCATAGGCCCAGGGAAATCTTTGAATTGATCACTAAATACGAAACCAAATTTGCTGTACGCATCTTGGTTTCGGTTGGCATTAATTAAAATGCGTGGTGTTTGTGGAGATAAACGTTCAATAACGTGTTCGATGAGTGGCTTCTGATTTAATTCAATCAGACCTTTATCTTTTCCACCCATACGGCTGGCTTGGCCACCAGCCAAAATGACCCAACTAGTTTGTGTTGGTTGAAGCATATGCATTCTCTTGGGATATTTCTTTTGGTATGACATACAACAGAGGAGACTCTATCAAAGTCTTGTCTTTAATCCACCACTGTTTTTTACATAAGTCGGTCAGTGCGTTGGTTTGATGGCTTGTCACCACAATGCTGGAACCACGATCCAAAAGATCTTTCGCCATCACAACTAATCGTTCAATGGACTCTTGGTCTAAAGACGCACTTGGCTCATCCATCAATAAAATCGACGGTTTTAAGATCCAAGCTCTTGCCATGGCAACACGCTGTTTTTCACCGCCGGACAACACGGAGATATGTTCGTCCGCTAAGGTTTCCAAACCTACCATGCGTAGTGCGTGAATAACTTGAGCTCGCTTATCTTTTGGTGTGTCTTGTTGATATTTCACGCCATAGACTACGTTCTCATATACAGTGCCGTCAAAAAGGTAAGGGGATTGATGGAGATAAATCACATCGACACGACCATTGCGACGCGTCAGTCTTTTCAGCCACGTATCTTTTGGCGCAACAACGTCGCCAGTAGAGGGTTTGAGCAAGCCGGCAAGGATTTTGAGTAGGGTAGTTTTGCCCACACCATTGTCACCCTTGAGATAAATGGCATCATTTGGGCCGATGGCTAACTCAGGGATGTGGAAAAGCACACGCTCTTTAAAGCGCATGGATAAATTTTCGGCGGTGATTTTTATAGTCATAATTCGCCTCGACATGGGGTTAATGGTGAGTCGTTTGTTTGCTTCATGTTCTATGTTCTGAGGTAGCCTTTGCCTCTCATGCTTGATAAGAAGAAGTTTAGTGCCAACGCTAAAGACAGTAATACAATTCCTAATGCAACTCCTTGCGCAAAAGCACCTTTGCTGCTTTCCATTGCGATAGCGGTCGGAATATTGCGCGTTACGCCCATAATGTTTCCGCCTACCATCATTGAGCAGCCCACCTCGGTTACGATACGTGAGAACCCTGCAATGATAGCTGCGAGTAGAGGAAAGCGGGTTTCCCAAATCATCGTAGCGGCCACGCGCGGAATGGAGACGCCTAGCGTGATGGCAGTTTCCACAGCGCGACGGTCGCTAGATTGCAATGCACCATGCATCATCGATACCAAAACAGGGAAACAGATCACCATTTGGCCGAAAATCATCGCCTTCTGAGTGAACAGCATTTGCCAGTCTCCCCAAGGGCCAGCGCGCGACAGCAACATGTACAGCAACAGGCCAATCACGACGGTAGGGACCGCTTGCAGCGTATTCACGATCGACAACAAAAACCATTTACCGCGAAAGTCGGTATACGCCAGTACAAAGGACATCAAAATAGCCGGCAATACCACTAAAGATATTGCCGTGATAGAAACACTAAAGGAGACCGCAACGATCTCCCATAGGTCTGCATCAAAATTCACCAGTAAGCGAAGCGCTTCCAGTGTTGTATCAGCAAGATTCATATTGCGTTATTTGCTCTCAGCATTCGCAACAAACAGTTGTTTACCGTTTAGGCGGAAACCATTGATAAGTTCCTGTCCGCGAGGGTTTACCAACCAGTCACTGAATGCCTTCGCACCTTGGTAGTTGATTGTTGGGTAACGCTCAGGGTTAACAAGAATAACTTGGTACGGGTTAAACAGTTTTTCATCGCCTTGGAACAGAATTTCTAGATCCAATTTGTTTTGATAAGCCAACCATGTGCCGCGGTCTGTCATGGTGTAGCCTTGCATTTCGGACGCCATATTTAATGTCGGTCCCATGCCTTGTCCAACGCTGCGGTAACCACCAAAGTTGGGTTCTATTTTGGTTTGAGCCCAGAACCCCATCTCTTTTTTGTGTGTACCAGAATCGTCACCACGAGAGATAAACGTCGCGTCTTTACTTGCAATTTCTTTAAATACGTCGAGTACGCTTTCGTCATCTTTTATTTCAGCCGGATCCGATTCAGGTCCCACGATGACAAAGTCGTTATACATCAGTTTACGAGGTAGAACGCCGTAGCCTTTCTCAACGAATGTGCCTTCGGCTTTTGGTGCGTGTGTCATCACCAAATCTACGTCACCGTTTTCGCCCATTTTTAAGGCCTTGCCAGTACCCGCAGCGATAACATCGACTTTGTAGCCCGTGTCTTTCTCAAATTTTGGCAGCAGGTAATCAAGTAACCCTGAATGGTAAGTACTGGTAGTGGTTGCTAGGCGAACGTGCTCGCCATCTTGAGCGGAAAACGCAGAGTAACTTACAAGCGTGATTGACGTCGCAGCCAGAGTTAGCGCAATTTTTTTCATTTTTATGTGTTCCTTTCCAATGATTATTTGGCTTTTCTCCCGATGTATTGGAAGAGGCCTCTTGGGCGAGAGCGATTAGTTCAAAGTGCAAGTTGCCTTAGGGTGTTGGAATAACAAACACCAACATCCTGAGATCACTTGAATACGCCCTGTAGCTACCTTATAGCAAACAAGATGCCAACCTTTTACAAGCGAAAAGTGCTCGATTTATGCACTAAATCATGGGGTTATTTGCACAAAAGTTTGCGTTGGTACAAAATGTCGCACTTTTTGTAGGGTATCTCTGTTTAAACTTGGTACACTCTGTCCCATCCGAAGCCATCTGGGGTAAATATGTCTACTCAATCCCATATTAGTACAAACCAACAATATAACGCCTTTTCCGTACTGGTCGTTGATGATGAATTGGGCATGCAAGCCATTTTGAAAAAGGCATTGGGGAAGCTTTTCTCACATGTCGACACTGCTGGCAGCATCGAAGAAGCAGAGCAACTGCGTAATTCTCGACATTATGATCTGATTTTACTGGATATTAATCTGCCGGGGCGCTCTGGGATTGAGTGGGAAGAAGCGTTTGAAGATGACGACAAACGTGCCGATGTGATCTTCATGACGGGCTATGCGGATTTAGAGATTGCTATTCGCGCACTTCAACTTGGTGCTTCTGACTTTATCCTAAAGCCCTTCAACCTAGAACAAATGCTAAAAGCGGTCAGTCGCTGCATGGATCGTCGCTTGAACGAGCGCATGCAGTACGCCATGAAGCGCGATTACCAACGTCACAATACCTCCGAGATCATCGGTGGTTCAGAGAAAACGCGTCAGCTTAAGCAGCTTATTAACCAGTTTGCACCGTCGCGTGCTTCTGTGTTGGTCGAAGGTGAGTCGGGTACGGGTAAAGAGCTGGTGGCGCGAGGTATTCACCAAGCGAGTGGGCGAACGGGCCCATTTGTGCCAATCAACTGTGGCGCCATTGCGCCAGAGCTACTTGAAAGTGAGTTATTTGGTCATACATCGGGCGCGTTTACCGGTGCGAAAAAATCTCGTGAAGGTTTGTTCCGCGTAGCAAATGGCGGCACCTTGTTCCTCGATGAAATCGGGGAAATGCCACTTGCAATGCAAGCCTCGCTGTTACGCGTTTTGGAGCAGCGTACTATCCGCCCTGTTGGTTCAGAAAAAGAAATCAGCATTGATGTCCGTATCGTTGCTGCCACCAACCGAAACCTGCAAGAAGAGGTCAACCAAGGCAACTTCCGCAGTGACCTGTATTACCGTTTGAATGTGCTCAAAATCGAAGTGTGTCCTCTGCGTGAGCGCAAAACCGATTTGTTTGAGCTCGTGCCATTTTTCAGCAATATGCTGACGCGGGAGCTTGGTATGCCTGCGCCCAAATGGGCACACGAGGACATGGAAGCCATGAGTGAGTACGATTGGCCGGGAAACATTCGTGAGCTGAAAAACTTGATTGAGCGATGCATTTTGCTTGGGAAACCGCCTGCGCATTATTGGCGGGAGCTAAATGGTGGACACTCATTGCCTAATGTGTCGATTACTGTTTCTCATTCTGCTGAACTACCGACATTTAAAGAAGGTAGAGAGTTCACCGGGGAGGGGTATCCAAACAACTGGACTCTGAAAGAAGTCGAAAAAGCGCATATAAAACAGGTCGTTAATTTGCACGAAGGCAACAAGTCAGCCGCTGCTCGTGACTTAGGCGTTGCGCGTAAGACCTTAGAACGTAAGTATAAAGAATGGGATTCTGAGGATGAGGAATATGCCGACTAACGGCCCGCAGCACAAAGGATTGTCGAAATGGACGCACCGTTTTAAAACCATGGTGCGTTATCGCTTATTATTTTTAACCTCCGCACCTATCTTTCTGACTTTGATAGCCCTGATCGGGATTACCATTTATTGGTCCATCCATTATACGTGGCAAAATGCACTGCTTGATGTTTCTGAGCGTCTTGGTGTTGCGAATAACAGCGTAACGTTGTTACAGCAAAAGCAATCGAATTACGTACGTGCGTTTGCTGACTCATACGATTTTCGTATTCGCATCAATCAAGGGATACCGCAAGATGAGCTGCAAAAGTGGGTCACTGAGCAGAAGAAAAGATATGCTTTAGATTTTCTCTCTTTCCAACGCGTCAACTCGATGGAAAACAAATTCCGCTTTATGGATCTCACTAAGCGAGAATCGTTTTTTGATGTACTCAATAAAGAAGAACTCGAACGCCTCGATCCTGAACTCGCTAAACGAGCGGAAGTGCCTATTCTTGCCGATGGTGGCATGGAAGCGCGTGGGTTAGTCAGTCGAACCGTGATTCCTGTACATAGCCAAACGAATGATTTGATCGGCTTTCTTGATGGTGGTTTGCTCCTTAACAATAGTACAGTGCTGGTGGATCAAATCCGCGATCTCATATACTTAAGTGATAATGACCGCCTTCGCCCTGTGGGTACGTTGACGGTATTTCTTGATGATTTGCGTGTAAGCACCAACGTCCCTCTAGACAGCGAGCATAGGTTAGGGCGCGCCATAGGAACTCGCGTGAGCGCAGAAGTGTATAACCAAGTACTTTCAAAAGGTGAGCAGTGGGTTGACCGAGCCTATGTGTATGACGCTTGGTATATTACGGCGTATCAACCGATCAAAGACCAATACGACAATGTTATTGGTATGCTTTATACGGGTTACCTAATGTGGCCATTCGTTAAAGCCTACATGACCAACATTGCCGAAATTAGCTTGATTACGGTTATGTTATTGCTGGTTTCCGGCGTGATGGTATATCGCGGCTCTTATGATCTGTTTCGACCGATCGAACGCATCCATAAAGTGGTGAAGCAGGTCCAACAAGGAAAAGAAAAACGGATTGGTCCGTTGGGATTGGATGCCGATCATGAACTCGCACAATTAGCCAGACAGTTTGATGATATGTTAGACGCGCTAGAAGAGCGCAAAATTGAACTGAAGAACTCCGCAGCGCAACTTGAATGCAAAGTTCAAGAGCGTACGGCAAGCCTTAGAGAAAAAACCCAAGATCTAGAGCTGCATATTCAATTGCTCAACCAAACTCGCGACAAACTCGTTGTTCATGAAAAACTGGCAGCACTGGGAGAACTCACCGCGGGGATTGCTCACGAAATTAATAACCCAACCGCCGTGATCCTTGGCAACGTGGAGTTGATCCACTTTGAGTTGGGTGACGATGCAAATCGAGTACAAGAAGAGATTGATGCGATTCACGCGCAAATTGATCGTATCCGCAATATCACGCGCAGTTTATTGCAATACAGTCGCCAAGGTGGTGTTCAAGATGAAATCACTTGGCAACATGTCAATCCTATCATTGATGAAAGCATCACCTTGGTTAAAACGGGCACCAAGAAACGCGACGTCGAGTTTGTGACTGATCTACAAGCGCATACGTCCGTTGAGATAAACCGTCACCACTTGCTACAAATCTTAGTTAATTTGCAAATGAATGCCATTCACGCAATGAACGGCAAAGGCACGTTAACCGTAGTCAGTGAAGACTGGATTGACGAGGGCGAAGTGAAAGGAGCCGCGATTCATGTTATTGACGAGGGTTGCGGTATTAAGCCAGAAAACTTGAATCGAATCTTCTCACCATTTTACACGACGAAGCGAGAGGGTACTGGATTGGGACTGTCGGTCTCTCAAAGTATCCTCAGCCAAACGGGTGGTGAGCTAAAAGCCGAGTCGGAATGGGGAAAGGGCAGTAAATTCAGTATTTATTTACCTAAAAAAGCCGAGCTGATCCTAGAGGTGACGAATATCGCTTAGTCACTTGTTGTAAGCATTACGGAAGAAAGAGCCAGTTATAATACTGGCTCTTTTTTGTATTCAATGACGCATTTGTGCTTGAGCTTTTTGCTTTGAAGAAGCACTGCGATGGTTTCACTAGCGATGAATTAATAAAAACAACACTTGCAGTATGTAGCATGAACAAGTACCGTTGCCCGGTTTTTCTAAATACACCCCAATTGCTAAGGTAAAGGTTTTGATCTCCACAGCGAATATTACTCAACAATTCGGCGCTAAGCCGCTATTCGAAAACATTTCAGTTAAGTTCGGCGAAGGTAATCGCTATGGCTTAATTGGGGCTAACGGTTGTGGTAAATCAACCTTTATGAAGATCCTCAGCGGCGAGCTTGAGCAAACCAGCGGTAACGTGAGTTACGATCCAAACGAGCGCGTTGCAAAACTAAACCAGGACCAGTTCGCTTACGAAGAATTTACGGTAATCGATACCGTTATCATGGGTCATAAAGAGCTATGGGAAGTGAAGAAAGAACGTGACCGTATCTACTCACTTGCTGAAATGAGTGAAGAAGACGGCATGAAAGTGGCTGACCTAGAAGTTCAGTTTGCGGAAATGGACGGCTACATGGCAGAAGCCAAAGCGGGCGAGCTTCTTCTTGCAGTGGGTATTCCAATGGAGCAGCACTTCGGCCTAATGAGCGAAGTGGCGCCGGGCTGGAAACTTCGTGTGCTTCTAGCGCAAGTTCTATTCGCAGACCCAGACGTTATGCTGCTTGACGAACCTACCAACAACTTGGACATGGATACGATCCGTTGGTTGGAAGACACGCTAAACGCGCGTAACTGCACGATGATCATCATCTCGCACGACCGCCACTTCCTAAACTCAGTATGTACGCACATGGCTGACTTGGATTACGGTGAACTGCGCATTTACCCAGGTAACTACGATGAGTACATGACAGCAGCTTCTCAAGCTCGTGAACGTCTATTAAACGACAATGCGAAGAAGAAAGCACAAATTGCAGAGCTACAAACGTTCGTTGCACGTTTCTCAGCAAACGCATCGAAAGCAAAACAAGCGACATCTCGTGCGAAGCAAATCGACAAGATCAAACTGGATGAAGTTAAAGCGTCTAGCCGTCAAAACCCATTCATTCGTTTCGAACAGTCGAAAGAGCTGTTCCGTAACGCTCTGATTGTTGAAAACCTAAGCCAAGGTTTCGAAGAGGACTTGTTCTCAGACTTCAATGCAATTTTTGAAGTGGGTGAGCGCGTTGCGATCATCGGTGAGAACGGTGTGGGTAAAACAACACTTCTAAACACGCTTGCTGGTGTGCTTGAACCGCGTGCGGGTGAGTACAAATGGTCTGAAAACTCAAACATCGGTTACTACGCGCAAGACCACGCGCATGACTTTGCAGAAGACATGAACCTAACGGATTGGATGGGTCAATGGCGTCAAGAAGGTGATGACGAGCAAGTCGTTCGTGGTTTCCTTGGTCGTATGCTGTTTGGTCAAGACGACATTAAGAAGTCAGTAAAAGTACTGTCTGGTGGTGAGCAAGGTCGTATGCTGCTTGGTAAGCTGATGATGCACAAGCCAAACATGCTGCTAATGGACGAACCTACCAACCACATGGATATGGAATCGATTGAATCTTTGAACACCGCGCTTGAGCAATACAAAGGCACGTTGTTCTTCGTATCTCACGACCGTGTATTCGTAGACTCGCTAGCAACGCGTATTATCGAAATCCGCGATGGCAAGATCACGGACTTCAAAGGCACGTACTCTGAGTTCCTAAAATCTCGTGGCGTTGACGCGTAATTACTCGAGAAGCGTTTAAAAAGCAAAAGCCTCGCTATTTAGCGAGGCTTTTTATATTGGTCTTAATCCTTAAACTGACCGGTTATATACGCATATATGCCGACGACACCAAATGTAATGATCATTGAGAGCATGATGCCACTGGGCGTGAGCAAAAAATTCCACAGTTGGTCATTGTCCATAGTTCACATCCTTTGTGAATGAGCTGTAGTTAGCATCAATTAAAGCAAGCGTTGTTATTGCTACAACACATGTTGCTATTTCTGACTTATATCGTTTAATTAAGCCTTCATAACGTGATGATTTACTTATCCCAATTGTTATAAGTTTACACGAATCGACGGTTTTGTATTATTTTCTCGTTAACGAGATGCACTTTCGCCTTTCACATCAAACTCAATCTTGTCGGCTCCGGTAAATACTTGGAAGCGTAAACCTTTTGCTCGCGCAATCGTCGTAATGCCAAATTGTTTCGCAAGATCTAACCCCATTTGAGTAACGCCAGAGCGAGAAAGTAGAACAGGAATGCCCATTTGGGCCACTTTAATCACCATCTCTGAAGTAAGGCGACCAGTTGTGTAGAAAATTTTATCTTCACCTGTTTCTTCTTTGAGCCACATCTCACCTGCAAGCGTATCCACAGCATTGTGGCGGCCGACATCTTCCACAAATGACAACACCTCATTCCCTTTGCAAACCGCACAGCCGTGTACTGCGCCCGCTTTTTTGTAGGTGTCGTTGTAATGAGTTAACGCTTCCAGCGCAGAATAAATTTCTGATTGTTTAAGCGGAACTTGAGGCACTTGGTAGTTCTCAAGTTGTTTCATCACATTGCCATACATGGTGCCTTGACCACAGCCAGATGTGACGGTTTTCTTTTTCAGAGCGCCTTCTAAATGTTCGGTATTTTCTTTAGTAATCACCGCTGCGGAATGCGTTTCCCAGTCAATAATGACGGATTCAATCGCTGCTGGATCAGACAGGAAGCTTTGGTTTTTTAAATAACCCAGTACCAGCGCTTCAGGACGCGAACCTAGCGTCATGAGCGTGACCACTTCTTTCCAGTTCAGCATGACCGTAAGAGGGCGCTCGCACGCGATTTGCTTTGTCAGTTTTTCGCCGTACTCGTCGTACACGTCGACTTCAATGGTTTGCAGGGGATTTTCACTGGTTTTAATAATATTTGGTTTCAGCACAGTCGTGTCCTAGTGATTAAGAGCGTTAGGTTGCTACGCATTTAGCTTGCTAAGTGGTTAGCAAAGCAAATCTCGTTCCAAAATAGCGGTTCCCACAATAATTGCGAGGTTTTATGTCAACAACGCATTAAAACTGCGAGTTCGCAGTAATGACACATCAGTACATTTGAGTTTCGGCTAGTTTGGTACTTATAGCCAGAGGACATGAATAGGCTAAGCTTTATCAGTGTGGCTCGTTTATTGCTTATAAGTCAATAAAATGGTCGAAAGTAAGGTCAAAGTGTCCTGATTGCTTTCAGACCAAAATAGAAAAACTGGGTGAGTTATGTCGGATAAGAAAGATTTCGAGAACAATTACGAGAAGACCGAAGACGCATGGCCAATTGGCGTAGAGCTTGTTGAGCATGAGATCAGTACAGGGATTTGGGTAACAACCCAATGGCAGTTGACGGGATTTGCGCTAAATCCGACGGAAGAGACTCCAGATGTTTGTCTGTTGCAATTGCACAAAGACGAGCGTACAGACTACCGCTTTAACTTAAGCTCTCAGCAACCTAAACTTTTTTTAGTGATGGATAACGTCGAGTCTGGTGAAAAACCAGCGATACAGCTACTAACGGCTTCACAATCTGTCGCGGCGCAATATATGGATGGCGACAACCTTGTACTATCCAACGATATGCCGTTAGCCGTTCAGGCTTGGATGGAAGCCTTCATCGGTCGCCACGGTGAGTTGTTAGAAGTAAGACGTAAGAAACGCAAAGGAGCGGGCAGAGCAAATGGCAACTAGTTTTTTAAGCCGTTGGTCGAAACGTAAATTAGAAGAATCTTCCCAACATGATGAAGAGATCACGCCGATAGCAGAGACGGAGCAATCCGAAGATAGTGTCACAGCGCTTTCAAACGCTGACGAAAGCTCAGACGCTTTGAACGTCAATGAGGTTAGTCAGTCACCAGACACTACCGCGAGTGTAGAGACTGAAAAGCCCGAAGAAATGTCTGTGGCGCAACTGCTGGTTTCTGAAGCTTCAGAAAGTGTTAAGAAAGCCGCGCTGCGCAAAATGTTCTTGTCCGAAGAATTTAACGTGCGTGATGGCCTAGACGATTACGATGATGATTACAGTAACTTAAAGTCACTTTCTAAAGACGTCGCAGAGACGCTGCGTGATTGGGTTAAAGAAAAAGTGGAAGAAGAACCAGACGCTGAAACGGCGCAAGGATCTGAACTTAACGCTGACGATATCGCATCTGAGGTGGTTGAAGACTCAGAACTAAACGCCGAAAAAAGTGCCGGAATTACCCAAGATGAAAATGAACTGTATATAAATACAGTGTCTGGTGAAAGTGATACTTTTGCTGAGGAATCACCGCCTAACGAGGTGAGACAAAATATACCACACAAAGAATAGGTACATTTTGACTAAACACTCAATGAACCGGCTGGGACAAAATGTCTCAACCGGTTTTTTTATCCCTACTATTTGTCGGTAAAATATCTAAGTGATTGAATTTTAATTGATATTTTATTGGCATGACATTTGCTATTTGTTGCTCAATACCAATCTGGTTGAAGTTAGCACGGACGCACTGCGTAGTATTCATCGCCTATAGATGGCGGAATAAGAATGCTCATTGATAAGTTAATCAGCAGAATCTCCGGCGCTAACTACACTAAGAGATGGAAAAGACTATCCATGTTCATAAATGGAATTGAGCAATGCTGAAACAATTATTAGAACAAGCAACTTCCAATAACGGTAAAGCGAGGCTGTACGCTTTCGAAAATACCGTAGAGTTGACCAATCTTATTCCACCAACCGTAAGCTATGAAAGCGGCGGTAATACTTTGATTGTGGGCCCAACGGCAATCATCGAAAGTGCGGCAGCGCAATTGTCGCAAATGAACAGCCTAACGCTGCTTTCTACCGATGGCGAAAAGGGCACAAATCCCGAGCTTTATTACGCCAATTCGGTTCAGGTTTCAGGGTTCTTAGGTACGTTTGAAGTTCTGATTGAAAATCATGGTTCGACCAACAATCTTGCCAAGGTCGCGATCAATAGCGATTGTTTCGATATCGTACTCGATCTTTGCCTTAACAGCTGCATGTCGGAAGAAGTCCCAGTACCGGGCTACTACCCAGTTGGCCGTGGCTATCCGAAACTGGCTGAAGCGTTGGAAGAGATTCCAACCTTAATGGGGACGTTCGATAAACCGAAATTCTTCCGTTTAGATACCGATTTATGTGCACACAGCTCTCGTGGCGTAAAAGGTTGCGAACGGTGTGTGGATGCTTGTCCGGCAGGGGCACTATCTAGTGAAGGCAGCGACAAAACGGGTCATCGAATCGAGATCAACCCATACCTATGTCAAGGCGTCGGTACTTGTGCTACAGCGTGTCCGACAGAAGCGATTCATTACGCACTGCCAAACCCTGAAGATACGCAAAAGTTTATTGAACGTACGCTCGCCAACTATGAGCAAGCGGGTGGTTTAGAGCCTATCGTATTGATTTGCAGTTCTCGCCACGAGAGCTACAACGTAATGGCACTAAAAGCACTGCCAGATAATGTGATTCCAATTGTGGTGGAAGAACTGCCTTCGGTTGGTATTGATACTTGGTTCGCTGCGCTTGTGAACGGTGCCACTCAGGTGCTGTTTGCGGCTTCGCGTTTTATGCCTCAAACCATTATTCGTGTGCTTAATAGCGAAGTAGGTATTGCTCAAGAGTTGCTCGACCAGCTTGGTATCGCCAAAGAAACCATCGACATTCTGTATCTAGAATCACTACGTGAAGGTGCTCCGACACTTTGTACCGAGTCTTTTGATTTGGCATTAGGTGATTTGCAAGGTAACAAACGTCAGCGTCTATTTACGGCGTTGGATGCGTTGTCAGCATCGCGTGTTCCAGTTGAGAACATTGTTGAACTGCCAGCGAATGCACCTTACGGCACGGTTTCTTGTGAAAGCAAAGATTGTACGTTGTGCATGAGCTGTGTGGCGGTGTGTCCAACACGTGCATTGCATACGGACGGCCAATCTCCGTCGCTTAAATTCGTCGAGCAAGACTGCATTCAATGTGGGCTGTGCGAGAAAGCGTGTCCAGAGAAAGTGCTGACGCTTACTCCTCGTATGAACTGGGTGAAAGAAGAACGCCAGAAAGCGGTTGTGATTCATGAAGAAAAGGCAGCCGAGTGCATTCGCTGTCACAAGCCTTTTGCTCCGCAATCGATGATCGATATGCTGCAAAACAAGCTTCGTGGTCATTCTCACTTCTCTGATGAAGCGGCGATCAATCGTATCGCGATGTGTGAAGACTGCCGTGTGATCGACATGTTTGAGTCGATGGCAGAAGACCCAATGAAACAACTGAAATACTAGGAGCTCGCAGTGGACACACAACAAGAACAAACACTGAGAACAGACATTTATCTCGTTCTATCTGCACTTTTTCGTAGTGCGCCAAGTGATGAAATGCTGGCGTTCTTGAAATCGCTAGAAATTGAGCCGTCTGAGAGCGCGATGCAAAAAGCTTGGCTCGCACTGCAACAAGCCGCGAACGAAGCGCAACGAGAAGCATTAGAAGAAGAATATCAAGATCTGTTTATTGGCATTGGACGTGGTGAAGTTGTGCCATTCGGATCTTGGCATCGCACTGGCTCGATGATGGAAAAACCGTTAGCAGAAATTCGTCGCGATTTGGATCTTTTAGGCATCGAACGAGAAGAGAACGTGAAAGAGCCTGAAGACCATATTTCTGCACTGTGCGAAGTGATGGCAATGCTGACGGGTGAAGAGGAAGAACTTCAACAAGCGGTGTTTAACAAACACATCGCCCCTTGGTTCCAATCTTTTACGCGCCAACTAGAGAACGCCGAAAGCGTGAACTTCTACAAGCCAGCTGCGCAGCTTTGCGATGCGTTTTTAACGTTAGAGCAAGTGCGTTTTAGCGTGAACACCAAAAGCAGTAAGAGCAAATTAAAAATTGATGTGAAAAACGTCACTGATTACGAGTAATCGAGCAGTACTTGGTCATATCGATAGAGAGGCATGAGTCTCCAAAGATCTACCGTAAGGTAAGGAAGCAATGATGAAAGATAATAAAGAAATTAACACAAGCCGTAGGGATCTCCTAAAAGGCTTCACAACCGCTGCCATTGCTGGTGCTGTTGTTGCGGGAACCACGAAAGTGGCCGTTGCTTCAGAAACGGTTGAGCCTTCTGAAAAAGACGTGAAGAAGAAAGGGTATCGTGAAACTCAACACATTCGCGATTACTACGACACACTTTAGGAGATAACGGATGAAACTTGTCAAACGCTCCGACAGTGTGAGCAAAGAAACGAACCAGCTTGGCGTATCTCGTCGTGCATTCATGAAAAACACTTCGCTTGCCGCTGGTGGCGCAGTGGTTGGTGCTAGTCTATTCGCACCGGGAATGATGAAAAAAGCGCAAGCAAAATCAGTCGATCCAGAGGCGAAAACAGAAGTAAAACGTACTATCTGTTCTCACTGTTCAGTGGGTTGTGGTATTTACGCAGAAGTTCAAAATGGTGTTTGGACGGGTCAAGAGCCTGCATTCGACCACCCATTTAACGCCGGTGGTCACTGTGCAAAAGGCGCAGCACTACGTGAACATGGCCACGGTGAGCGCCGTCTTAAATACCCAATGAAGCTTGAAAACGGTAAGTGGAAAAAGCTTTCTTGGGATCAAGCGATCGAAGAAATCGGTAACAAGGTGATGGACATCCGCAAAGAGTCTGGCCCTGATTCGGTTTACTTCTTGGGAAGCGCAAAGCACAGCAACGAACAAGCGTACTTGTTCCGCAAAATGGCATCACTTTGGGGCACTAACAACGTTGACCACCAAGCGCGTATTTGTCACTCAACAACCGTGGCGGGTGTAGCGAACACTTGGGGTTACGGTGCGATGACCAACTCTTTCAATGACATGCACAACTGTAAGTCGATGTTGTTCATTGGTTCAAACCCAGCTGAAGCTCACCCAGTAGCGATGCAGCACATTCTGATCGCGAAAGAGAAGAACAACTGTAAGATTGTCGTAGCGGATCCTCGTCGTACTCGTACGGCGGCGAAATCTGATCACTATGTATCACTTCGTCCTGGTTCTGACGTAGCATTCATTTGGGGTGTGTTGTGGCACATCTTCGAAAACCAATGGGAAGATAAAGATTTCATCCGTCAACGTGTATTCGGTATGGATGAAATCCGTGCTGAAGTAGCGAAGTGGACGCCAGCAGAAGTTGAGCGTGTAACAGGCGTAAGCGAAGAAGACGTTTACCAAACAGCAAAACTGCTTTCTGAAAATCGCCCAGGCTGTATCGTTTGGTGTATGGGTGGTACTCAGCATACTACCGGTAACAACAACACACGTGCTTACTGTGTGCTTGAGCTAGCGCTTGGTAACATTGGTAAATCAGGCGGCGGCGCAAACATCTTCCGTGGTCACGATAACGTACAAGGCGCAACCGACCTTGGCGTACTTTCTGACACGCTACCGGGCTACTACGGCCTTTCTGAAGGTGCTTGGCGTCACTGGTCAAAAGTGTGGGAAATCGATTACGAATGGATCAAAGGTCGTTTCGATGACAACGCTTATAGCGGTCAGAAACCAATGCACAGTGCAGGTATCCCAGTATCTCGTTGGGTCGATGGTGTACTGGAAAACAAAGACAACATTCGTCAACGCGAAAACATCCGTGCAATGTTCTACTGGGGACACGCAGTGAACTCTCAAACACGTGGTGTTGAGATGAAAAAAGCGATGCAGAAGTTGGACATGATGGTGATTGTGGACCCATACCCAACTGTTGCTGCGGTAATGAACGACCGTACGGACGGCGTTTACCTGCTTCCTGCAACAACGCAGTTTGAAACATACGGCAGTGTTACCGCTTCTAACCGCTCTCTACAATGGCGTGATCAGGTGATTGAACCTTTGTTCGAATCAAAACCAGACCACGAAATCATGTACCTGCTTTCGAAGAAACTGGGCTATTCAGATCTTCTGTTCAAAAACATCCGTGTTGAAAACAACCAGCCGGTGATTGAAGACCTAACGCGTGAATTCAACAAAGGCATGTGGACGATTGGTTACACAGGCCAAAGCCCAGAGCGTTTGAAAGCGCACCAACAAAACTGGCATACGTTCCACAAAACCACATTGGAAGCGGAAGGTGGCCCTGTCAACGGTGAAACCTACGGTCTACCTTGGCCATGTTGGGGTACACCGGAAATGAAACACCCAGGCACACACATTCTGTACGATACGTCTAAGACGGTTGCAGAAGGTGGCGGTAACTTCCGTACGCGCTTTGGTGTGGAATTCGAAGGCAAAAGCCTTCTTGCAGAAGACAGTTATTCGAAAGGCTGTGAGATCAAAGACGGTTACCCAGAGTTCACTGATAAGTTATTGATACAACTTGGTTGGTGGGACGACCTAACTGCTGAAGAGAAAGTGGCAGCAGAGGGTAAAAACTGGAAGACTGACCTTTCTGGCGGTATTCAGCGTGTCGCGATCAAGCACGGTTGTATTCCATTTGGTAACGCGAAAGCGCGTGCGATTGTTTGGACGTTCCCAGACCGCGTACCACTGCATCGTGAACCACTGTACACACCACGTCGTGACCTTGTAACGGACTACCCAACTTGGGACGACAAAGATGCGATCTTCCGTGTTCCTACGTTGTATAAATCCATTCAAGAGCAAGACAAATCGGGCGAGTACCCAATCGTTCTGACTTCTGGTCGTCTGGTTGAATACGAAGGTGGCGGTGAAGAGACGCGTTCAAACCCTTGGCTTGCCGAGCTTCAACAAGAAATGTTTGTTGAAGTGAACCCGAAAGACGCGAACGATCTTGGCTTCAGAGATGGTGATGATGTTTGGGTTGAAGGTGCAGAGAAGGGACGAATCAAGGTGAAAGCGATGGTAACACGTCGTGTGAAACCAGGCTTGGCGTTCATTCCGTTCCACTTTGGCGGTAAGTTCGAAGGTGAAGACCTACGTCCTAAATACCCAGAAGGTACACAGCCTTACGTTGTTGGCGAATCGGCTAACACGGCAACCACTTACGGTTACGACCCGGTTACCTTGATGCAGGAAACCAAAGTAACCCTATGTAACATTCGTAAAGCGTAAGGAGTCTGACAATGGCACGAATGAAATTTCTATGTGACACCAAACGCTGTATCGAGTGTAACGGCTGTGTTACTGCATGTAAGAACGAAAACGACGATGCGCTTGAATGGGGCATTCAACGTCGCCGCGTGGTAACACTAAACGACGGTGAAGCTGGTGAAAACTCCATCTCTGTTGCTTGTATGCACTGTACCGATGCGCCTTGTATGGCAGTTTGCCCAGCAGACTGTTTCGAGCATACCGAAGACGGCATCGTACTTCACAATAAAGATCTGTGTATCGGTTGTGGTTACTGTTTGTTTGCTTGTCCGTTTGGCGCACCTCAGTTCCCTAAACAAGAAGCGTTTGGTGAACGTGGCAAAATGGATAAATGTACGTTCTGTGCGGGCGGCCCAGAAACAGAGCCTGGCTCTGAGGAAGAGCGCCAAAAATACGGTGCGAACCGTATCGCAGAAGGCAAGTTACCAATGTGTGCATCGCTTTGTTCAACAAAAGCGCTGCTTGCGGGTGACGCAGAGAAAGTCTCTGACATTTTCCGTCAACGTGTAGTAGAACGCGGCGCGAAAAACGCAGGTTGGACAGACGGAAACGATCTTTCTTACGATGCGACGAAAAGCTAAGTAAGGAGAGGCACATGTTAAACACGCTTAAACGTGCATCTCTAGCAATGCTGTCAATGATGACGGCATTGCTGCTGACTTTTGCAATGCCTGCTTCAGCAGAGGAACAATCTTCTAAAGTTATTCAACAGGAGATCACGCAACTCGCCGGGGCAGACTATTGGCGCGAAGTCAGAGAGGGGCAAGAAGGCTACACCACGTCTCAATCGCCAGAACATGGCGTATTGATCAGTAAACCTGGTGAGACTTGGTACATTCTAAAAGAGAAATGGATGTCTCCTGCTGGTGCTGTCGCGATTTTCGGCAGTATCGCGATGGTTATCATGGCTTACGTATTCGTTGGTCCTTTGATGCTTAGCAAGCCGCGTACTGGTAAAAAGATGAAACGTTGGTCTCGTTTAGACCGCGCGCTTCACTGGAGTATGGCGTTTACATTCTTAACGCTGGCATTCAGTGGTTTGATGCTGGTTTACGGTAAGCACTTCTTAAAACCGTACGTTCCTACTGAGTTCTGGGGCTTTATCGTCATGTTGGCGAAGCAGTACCACAATTACATGGGACCATTGTTCTTCATTTTACTGATGCTCGTGCTCTTTAAATGGTGGCGCAAGTCGATTCCAAACATGACAGATGTTCGTTGGTTTATGAAAATGGGCGGTATGGTTGGTAAACACAAAGGCACACATCCGTCAGCTGGTTTCTCAAACGGTGGCGAGAAGGCAATCTATTGGTTGTTGATCTTCTTTGGTGCTATCGCGGCAGTGAGTGGCTTAGTTCTGGACTTTCCTATCTTTGGCCAAACTCGCCGTGACATGGAGCTTTCTAACTTAGTTCATGCGATTTCGGCACTGATTCTAATCTGTGGCTTTATCTTCCACATCTATATTGGTCTATTCGGTATGGAAGGTGCGTTAGAAGGCATGGTGACTGGTGAAGTTGACGAGACATGGGCGAAAGAACACCACGATCTTTGGTATGAGGAAGTGAAGTCCAAAGAAGCAATGGGCGAAACAGATACGGCACAAACGGAAGTAAAAGGAGCGAAAGCGAATGAACAAACCTCATAACGGGATTTGGGTTGCGTACATCCTGAGCTGTCTGACCCCGTTTACGTTTCTGATCTCAGGCGTTATCGCAATTATCTATGCGGGTTACCGATTAGATAAGGGAGAAGACAGCGACGTAGTGATTTCTCATTACTACGGTTTAATTCGTACCTTCTTTCTCTACCTGACGTTTTTTGTTGTGTTGATCGTCACCGTCGCGACTTCTAATGGTGTACTCGTTGGCGTGAGTGATTATTGGTTGCATAGTACTTTACTTGAAACCATCGCTTACTTTATTCCTTGGGTAGGGATGGTGTTTGCTGCATTAGCCATCTTGGTGTGGTTTATGCGAATGTTTCAAGGGATGCAGCAACTGCGCAATAACCAACCACACAGACCATCGACAGGTCCAAACCTTTAATCAATATTCTTTAAGCAAAACCGCCGTAACAGGCGGTTTTTTGTTGCTGTTTTGTCTCAAATATGAAGCACTTAGTCGCAGGGGTGATATTTGATGCAACTTATTGAGTGAATTTACGTAACTGGGCAGGAAATCATAGTTAAGTAAGAAACATGTAAAAAATCGCATCACGATGAGACATTAGTCTCACTCACGCTATTGTTCATTTACTCAGGATTCATCGTCCCGTTAAAGTACGCTGCGCTCAGAAATTCAAAGAGTTGCATACGTGAAAATTGCCATCAATACATTCAGTCTACGCATACAGAGGAATCTCTATCGGAGGATGTTTGATTAAGGCATCTTGCTCTCACAAATAAAAAGAGCGAAACGAGCATTAAATGATGCGGCAAGGTAAGAAAAGGACAAACACGTTACGGCTATGATCCCTCAATTCGTCATTCCTATCACGAATCGCTTTGGCGAAAGTTATCACTTCTCTGGTCAGTTACTTACTAGCGGCGAACCTAAAACATTCGTGACCAAACAAGAGGCAATAGAGTTTCTTGAGAGCTTTGGTGAGCTTGACCTTCGCTCTGTCGAGGACTTGTTCTATGCGATTGGTCAATTCAAGCCAAACATACCTGACGGTGAGCTTACTTCCCAACACTGTAATTCAACGTTTGCCAATGCTTTGGTGAACGGTGACTTGCATGTCGCTCGAATTGTACCTACCGGCGAAAACTACGCACTCTCGTCAGCGGTTACGCCTCCACCGACTCAAAATACCGTCAATGCAAAACCATCGAAGGGAAAGGGGAAGTCGAATAAAAAGAGTGGCAGAAGCGCCGCATCCGCCAAGCCTCAGCAACAAAGCAGCGAAAAACATGAGAAAGCCGGTGATCCTGTATCACTTGTGACGGGTGAAGAAATTCTCGAACTCTATGATATCGAGCTACAACAAGGCACTACTTGGCAGCGTACTTATCGCTCTTCGCAGTCGGATGTAAATCATGGAATGGGCTTTGGTTGGCGACATGCATTTCAGTTTGAATTACGCGAAAAGACGGACGAGAAAGACAATGTTATCGCTTGGGAGTTTGTTGACGATAAGGCCGATATCACAGAATTTGAGCCAGTAGATATTGGAGCAACAAGTTACCAGATATACGCTGGTGCGAGCTGTTATTTCTTAAATTCAGCAACTCGGATCGTGACGCTCGCTAATGGGCATCAATATCGATTTGAACAGAAAGATGATCGTTGGCTTGTTAAACAAGTCAGAAATGGCACGTTTTCAACGTTTCAACTGCAGTATTCTCGAAACCATCGATTGATCGAGATTGCATACAACAAGCGTCCGGTTCTTGAATGTCAATATGATAAGCAAGGACGCCTTGTAGAACTGCTAAATGCAAAGTCCCAAAAAGTTCTGACAACTTATACCTATGATGAGCACGATGATTTGGTCAGTGCAACTAATCATTTAGGCTTAAAGGAACAGTATCAATACCGCGGGCATTTAATTGTTAAACGTGTACGACCAACTGGCTTTACTCATTATTTTGAATGGGATGGCGAAGGTGCAAAAGCGAAATGCATCAGAAACGTTGGGGACGCAGGAATTTATGACTATCGCTTCCATTATCAAGGAAATCACTCTTCTTATTCTGACTCGTTAGATCATCAATGGTCTTTCTTGCATGACGAGCAGGGTAACTTACTCGAGAAAATAAGCCCCACAGGTAAAACTTGGCGATGGCAATATGATGAATTAGGGCGAAAAGCACAAGCTATCTATCCTGATCAGTCAACGGTCAATTATCAATATAATCAGCATGGTCAATTGGTTTCTAAGTTTCATTCCTCTGGCAAAGAAATTCAATATGGTTATGACGGCTTAGGTAAGTTAGTTAAAACGGTTTCGCCAGATGGGGATATCGAGAAGGCTTACTACAATAGCCTCGGTCAAAGAGTTTGGGATACCGACCAGTTTGGCTGTGTCACGGAATATGATTACGATAAACACGGGCAAGTCGTCAAAAAAGAGTCTGAAGATGGTAAGAAAAGTCAATGGTGGTGGGATGAACAACAAAGACTTATCGCGAATGAAATAGACGGTACATTACTTCGTTACAGCTACAATGAAGAAGATTTAGTGAATGGCGTTGCTTATCCCGATGGGTGTATTGCTCAACTCGCTTATGATCAATTTGGCAGGCGTACATCAGTTCGTTATTTTAACGACGAAGACAAAGTCGGTTATAGCGAAGAATATTCTTACGATGAGCACAGCCGTGTTGCTCAGATTCGAACGCCAGCAGGCATTACCTCGTATCAATGGGGAGCACTCGCGCAACAAGAAGCAGTCATCTTTCCCGATGGCAGCCATATTTCTTACGAATACGATCAACAACGTAACCTGACTAAATTAGTTCGGAGTGACGGCTTAGAATTCGAATTCCTGTATGACGATGAAGGCCAGCTGTCAGGAACTGTCGGGTTTGATAATCTACAAAGCCAATTTGATTATGATCATATGGGGCGGATCCATCGTAAGCAAGTCGCCGATAGGACGGTGCTGTATCGCTATGACGCTGCGGGTTATCTCAAGCACGTCAAAGCAGGAAATGGTAGCAGTATTGTAGAGAACCACTTCAATTATACGCTTGGTGGGCGACTTACTTTCGCATCCAATCGCCATCACACATTGCAATACCAATACTCTTCATTCGGGCATTTAACAAAGCGCATTCAAGGCCAGTTTGAGATAGCGCAGGAGTTTAACAGAGTTGGCCAACGCGTATCTCAGGTACTGCCAGATAATACGGAGCTGAACTTCTCTTATGATCGATATGGGCGTTTTTCAGCGATTCGGTTTGGAAACCTAGATTTACCTCAAATCAAATTTCATTACGATGAAATGGGACGAGTTTCCCAAATTGAAACGGCACATTTTAATGAGCGCATCATTTATGATGGTGTTGGTCGTTTGGTTGAACAACATTGGCCAGATAGAGAGAAAAAGTACGTTTACAATGCGCAAAACCGTATTTCATCAATCATTGATAATACGGCAGGAGCAACACACTATCAGTACGATGCCTTAGGGCAACTGAAACGAGTCAATGCTTCCGGAGAAGTTACTAAGTTTGAATACGATAGTTTTGGCAATCCTACTTTGCCATCTTCAGAGGTATTCGCTGATCGTATTGAAGTGCACGATGAGGTCCGGTTCAAATATGACGCGCAAGGAAACCAGACAAAACGTGAGGGGCAAGGACACGTTCA
Source organism: Vibrio sp. RM-41-2B (assembly GCF_024744415.1). Classification (NCBI taxonomy): domain Bacteria; kingdom Pseudomonadati; phylum Pseudomonadota; class Gammaproteobacteria; order Vibrionales; family Vibrionaceae; genus Vibrio; species Vibrio sp. RM-41-2B. The sequence continues at coordinate 249,770 of NZ_JAMQWD010000051.1, forward strand.
GACTCGCGTATTTGATGCGTTAAATCAGCTCATTGAAGTTCACACCGACGATGGCATCAGTCAATATGAATATGATGCTCTAGGGCGCAGAACGAAGAAAATTACACAAAAAGGCGTTACAGAGTTCTTGTGGGAAGGTGAACGTTTAATTGGTGAACGCTCTTCAGGTGCTTTCCGCTGGTACCTATATCAACCAGAAACCTACACGCCAGTGGCACTGCTAGAAAATGACGTTATTTATTGGTACCAGTGTGATCAAGTTGGTAAACCAGAGCGGCTGATCGATTGCGAAGGGAATGCTGTATGGAGTGCCAGTTACGATGCTCACGGCTTTGCTCATGTACATATTGAAAATGTAGCAAATCCACTGCGTTTTCAAGGGCAGTACTTCGATCAAGAAACCTACTTACACTACAACCTCGCTCGGTATTACGATCCTAAGCTAGGACGCTTTATCCAACAAGATCCGATATCTATTGCTGGTGGTATTAATCATTACCAATATGCAGTCAACCCTATCCAGTGGATTGACCCAACAGGCTTCTTGTGTGAAGAAGGGCTAAAACGCTTACAGCAAATGCTGGCTGAGTATCAGGCGCAAAACAACGTTCCCCAAGAGGTTTGTGATCAGATTTTAGAGGCAGCAAAAGAGTCATCTGTCGGAGAAGATGGCGTTCGCTCGCAAGTCAAAATCCGAAAACCCAATGGTAAAAACAATATTCGATATGAATACGATTTAGACCATATTGATTGTGAGAAGAACGAGATTACTTTTTATCGTCATATTAATTATTCTGACGGTTTCAAACGAGAATTCCGACATGCTATCAGTATAAATGACTTTGTTAATGCACATGTATCTGGAGAAATAAAAAGTTTAGTTTTTACGAAGAGAGGTTTTCCTACTAAATCCCATAAAAGAAGCGTCGATGAAGTTAACCTACTAAGAAAAGAGTTTGAGAGCATCAAACCCGAATTTGTTCGTTGTTACGCGAATACAAAAGAGGCAGCGAAGCGTTTTACTTCAAAGCAGTTGGTCAAAATGATTAAATCAGGAAGACTTCCCGACGGATTTATCATTCACCATAAGACCCCTTTGTTTCGGGGAGGGGATAACTCGTTCGATAACTTCAGGGTAATGAATTCCAAGTTTCATCAGAAGTACAATAAGCGATTGCACTGGTATGATGAAGGCAAAAACATTTATCAAAAATAGAGTTTTAAATATGAGAAGCTTAGACGTAATGCTCGATCAATTCACCGAAAAGGAAGGGTTTGAATGCTTTGGAGAGTTGAATGACGTATCAATTCATGAAATGGAAAATAAGCTAGGAGTATCCTTTCCGGAGCCATATAAAGTTTTTCTAAGGAAATATGGTTACGTTGAGTGGTTTGGTCATACGATTTATGGATACTCTGAAGATGAGGACTATCTTACAGTTGAGCGTACTCTTGAACTTCGCGAGGATGAGATACCGAGTGATTTTGAGAGAATACCACAAAACGGTTGCGTATTAGAGAGCTATGCTGGAGGTGGCTACTACTTTTTATTTTCAAATGAATCAGAAAGGTCGGGACAAGTAGCCCTTTTTATTGATGAATTGTTTGGTAAAGAAGCCCAATCATGGGCAACATTTGAGGCATTTTTGGAATATATGCTCAGCCTTTGATTTGTTGTTATAATTAGCATAACTGCCTTGTTTAGTAAAATTACACTGTTTTTTTGGATAATTTGTCTGATGCTTTTTTCGGGAGGAGGCATTTAGACGGGCGCTGGTTAGAGGATGTAAAAGCAGGGAAGATCACTCGATAAACCTCTTTAGTTAGCAATTCCGTATATAAGCCACCTCTCATGAGGTGGCTTTTACGTTTTGTTGAGCTATATGGTGCGCATTATGTTGGTGCACTAAAACCACATTGGTGCATTTATTAGCGTGTTAAGCACCATTTCAAGAATGCGTAGTTTTATTAAAGTTCATACAAAACAATAAATTAAAGTGTAAGTGTTAGAAATGTAAATTGTGGAATGAGAATTGCTCTGTTAGACGCTCTATAAATTAAGTTCACCAAATTGGTGATGAGCCTAACTTTGATGCACAGGATAAGTGCGCTACAGATCAACGGAGACAATCATAATGAGTGTAACTGCCAATCAGGTACACGGCGCTGTACAAACTCTCACGCAAAGTTCCGACACACTTTTCTTACTACTTGGCGCAATCATGGTTTTTTTGATGCATGCTGGTTTTGCTTTTCTTGAAGTAGGAACCGTGCGCCAAAAGAACCAAGTTAATGCTTTAGTTAAAATCTTGGCCGATTTCGGTATTTCCGCCATTGCGTATTTTTTCATTGGATACTGGGTCGCTTATGGCGGCACCTTCTTTGCTGATGCAGAGACGTTATCTCAAGGCAATGGTTACGAGTTGGTGAAGTTCTTTTTCTTGCTGACCTTCGCTGCAGCGATTCCTGCTATTGTTTCTGGTGGTATCGCAGAGCGAGCTCGTTTTTATCCGATTCTAATCGCAACATTTTTCACTGTCGGCATCGTATACCCGTTATTTGAGGGAATGATCTGGAACGGAAACTTTGGTGTTCAAGCTTGGTTTGAAAATACCTTTGGTTATGGCTTTCACGACTTTGCAGGTTCAGTCGTTGTACATGGTGTTGGCGGCTGGATAGCGCTTGTTGCCGTCGTATTTTTGGGCATGAGAAAAGGCAGAGTTCGAGCAGGAAAGCACACCAACTTTGCACCTTCGAATATTCCGTTTTTGGCCTTGGGAGCTTGGATCTTATGTGTGGGGTGGTTTGGCTTCAACGTCATGTCTGCTCAAACTGTGTCAGGCATAAGTGGCTTGGTGGCTATGAACTCTTTGATGGCAATGGTCGGAGGCATTGTCGCGTCATTGTTGGCTGGTAAGAATGACCCTGGCTTTATTCATAACGGCCCACTGGCTGGCTTGGTTGCTGTATGTGCGGGCTCAGACTTAATGCATCCTATCGGTGCTTTAGTGACAGGTGCGATTGCTGGCGTGCTATTTGTTTATCTTTTTACCCACCTACAAAACAAAACCAGGATTGATGATGTGCTAGGTGTCTGGCCTTTACACGGTGTATGTGGCGCTTGGGGTGGTATTGCTGCGGGGATCTTTGGCCAAATCTCGTTGGGTGGGCTAGGGGGCGTGAGCATTATCGTTCAGCTTCTAGGAACGCTTTTGGGCATTTCCATCGCTGTGCTTGGGGCACTTGCAGTCTACGGCGCGATTAATACCAGTATGGGACTAAGGCTTTCAGAAGAAGACGAATTCAATGGCGCTGACCTAGCCATTCATAAAATATCTTCGACCAACGAGGATTGAGGCCAATATGGGAGCGGCATAAAGCCGCTCTTTTAGCAATTGCCTTTTTTGCTTGGCCAGGGGGACAGAAATCTCCATTACCACGATGGTTATCGTCATTGGTGCTGACTCTTACTTTTACGTCGTCCACTTCACCTTCAACATTGGTTAATTGGCAACCTGCTAAAGTCGTAAGTAATATAAGCGCTAGAGATACTTGTCTCATTGCTGTTCCTATTAAATTGTAATTCTAATAGTGCCCATTACGACCATGGTCTAATCCATATTACTACTGTTGCTATTCTTTCAGTGTTAAGCTAATGAAAAAACAGCAAGGATGAGTTATGAATTTCCCTTATAGAAATATTGTAGTACTTACTGGTGCAGGTATCTCGGCCGAATCTGGTATTCAAACATTTCGTGCGCAAGATGGCCTTTGGGAGAATCACCGTATTGAAGATGTAGCAACACCTGAAGGGTTTGCTCGCGATCCGGACCTTGTTCAAGACTTTTACAACCAACGCCGCAAGAAACTTCAAGACAATGCTATACAGCCTAATGCAGCGCATGAAGCATTGGGTCGTCTAGAGGCTGAGTTAGAAGGTAAAGTGACGGTCATCACTCAAAATATAGACAACCTTCACGAAAGAGGCGGCAGCCATAACGTCATTCATATGCACGGTGAGCTTTTAAAAGCGAGGTGCAGTGAATCAAACCAAGTTATAGAACATAGTGAGGACATTAAGACTGGTGAGCTTTGTCACTGCTGTCAGATCCCTTCACAAATGAGACCACATATTGTTTGGTTTGGTGAAATGCCACTACGAATGGGGGATATCTACGCAGCATTAGAAGAAGCAGATTTATTTATTTCTATCGGGACTTCTGGCGTTGTATATCCCGCAGCAGGTTTTGTTCATGATGCAAAAATGCATGGCGCGCACACCATCGAAATTAACCTTGAACCTAGTGCCGTAGAAAGTGAATTTGAGGAAAAACGCTACGGAAAAGCAAGCGTCGAGGTTCCAAAATTAGTTGACGAGATACTGGCTCTAGAAGGAAAAGAAAGAGCGTAATAATTCTCACAGAGGAGAGCTTTTGTCTTGTCATTAAGAACAAAAAAAGCGGCTCATGAGCCGCTTTTTCATATCTTTAAAACTAACGAATTAGTTGTTCACTTTTAGCTTTTGGAAGTACTCATCGTACATTACGCTCGCTTCGCCAACTTCATCTTGCCAAGTACCGCTGTCCATCACTTCTTGTGGTGGGAAGATGCTTGGATCGTTAGCAAATTCTTTCGGTAGCAGTTCGTGTGCCGTTTTCACTGGAGTAGGGTAACCAATCTCTAGTGCGATCTTAGCTGCGTTTTCTGGGCGCAGTAAGAAGTCAATCATCTTATGAGCCGCATCAACGTTCTTCGCGCCAGTTGGAATTGCCAGGCTGTCCATCCAGAAGATCGTTCCTTTTTCTGGCCAGATGATGTCGATGTTCGCGCCTTCTTGACGAGCCATGTAAGCAGAACCGTTCCAAAGCATACCAAGTGAAACTTCACCCGCTAGGTAAGGGTTTGCAGGAAAGTCTGAGTTAAATACTAATACGTTTGGCATTAGTTTCTTCAACTCTTCATAAGCCGCTTTGATTTCATCTGGGTTAGTGGTGTTCGGTGAGTAACCAAGTTTAGTCAATGCAATGTGGAATACTTCGCGAGAATCATCCATTAGCATTAGTTGACCTTCCCACTTGCTATCCCAAAAATCATCCCACTTAGTAACAGACGATTTGTCTAGCATGTCAGCATTGATACCAATACCAGTCGCCCCCCAAATGTAAGGGATAGAGTAGTTGTTGTTCGGATCGAACGGTTTGTTAAGGAAGTTAGTATCAAGATCGGCAAAATGAGACAATTTCTCTTTGTCGATCTGTTGCAGCATGCTTTCTTTACGCATTTTAGAGACGAAATAGGTAGACGGTACTACCAAGTCGTAACCAGAACCTTGGGTTTTAAGTTTTGCGTACATACTCTCGTTAGATTCATATGTAGAGTAAATAACTTTGATTCCAGTTTCTTTTGTAAAGTCTTCAAGAACTTCGTTTGGAATGTATTCCGACCAGTTATAGAAATACAGTTCTTGATCAGCAGCCATTGCAGGGGTAGCGATGAGCGTCGCTGCACATAGAGCGCTTGCGTAGAATTTACTTTTCATTTGTTTTCCGTTTTGTTTCGCGATTGGACAAGTCAATACTAGCTGGAGTTGTCAAGTTGAGCCAAATCGCAGTAAGCACAAATCTGTTTATTTAGCTCGAGGGCTGTATCTCCGCTTTGTGAGAAGATAAAACTAGACATCGAGCCAGATAAACGTAGCAACGCATAATTATATCAGTCAATTACAAAAATAGGCAGCGTATTGCTGCCTATTTTCTTTTAGTCGATGACTTGTTACACAAGCTCGATTACTGTCCCGCTTTCAGCTTTAGGAAGTAATCTTCGTACTTAACGGTTAGATCACCAACCGCATCTTGCCATTCCACTCGATCAAGATCTTCTTGAGAAGGAAATAGCGGTGCAACATCTTTAAACTTAGCGTTCGATTCCTCTACCGCTGTTAAGTAACCAGTATCACGAGAGATTTGCTCTGCGATTTCTGGACGTAGTAGGAAGTCGATCATCTTGTGAGCTGCTTCTACGTTCTTCGCACCGGAAGAGATAGCGAAGTTATCAACCCAACCGATACCGCCTTCTTTAGGAAATACGAGTTTAAGATTTAGGCCTTCATTTTGAGCAGCTGCAGCGCTGCCGTTCCAAAGCATACCAACGCCCACTTCACCAGACATGTAAGGTGCGCCTGGGTTGTCAGAGTTGAAAACTAGAACGTTTGGCATCAACTTTTGTAGCTCAGCGTACGCTTCATCGATTTGTTTAGGGTCTTTTGAGTTGCCTGAATAGCCGAGTTTACGAAGTGCGATGTGGAAGACTTCACGAGTGTCGTCCATCAGCATTACTTGACCTTCAAGCTCAGGCTTCCATAGGTCTGCCCAGCTTTGGAAGTCGTTTGGATCGTACATGTCTGCGTTAACCGCTAGACCTGTAATCGCAACAACGTGTGGAATAGAGTAGTCGTTATTTGGATCGTAAGGCTTGTCTAGATAGTTCTTATCTAGGTTGCCGAAGTTTTTAAGCTTAGTCTTATCGATCTTTTGTAGCATACCTTCATCGCGCATTTTTGCTACGAAGTACGTTGAAGGTACCACTAGATCATAACCTTGGTTATGAGTTTTTAGCTTTGCGTACAAAGTTTCATTCGACTCGTAAGTCGAGTAGATCACTTTGATACCAGTTTCTTTGGTAAATTGCTCTAGGATATTACTGTTGATGTAAGGCCCCCAGTTCATAAATACCAATTCTTTATCGTCCGCTGCCGCTGAACCTGAGAACAGAGAAAGCGCACATGCACTACCAGCTAATAGAGTAGCCCATTTTTTCATTGACGTTAGCTCCAAACCAAACGTTGTCCAAATCATTTTGGACGGTAGATAGAAAAACAGAATGGCATGTAACCATTCTGTTTCGTGATGTTAACGGATGTGGATTTTACTTTACTTTTTCTCTTGCGAGCAACTGAGAAATTACGACAAGAATTAAAGAAACCACCAACATGACCGTTGCAAGAGCATTCACTTCCGGTGAAATACCCACCTTAACCATCGAGTAAATTTTCAATGGTAGGATTTCATACGTTGGACCTGTTACGAACGAACTGATAATTACGTCGTCCAGAGACAAGGTAAAGCTAAGCAGCCAGCCTGCCGCAACTGCTGGTTTTGCAAGAGGAAGGATGATCTGCTTTAAGATAACCCATTCACTTGCGCCAAGATCTTTTGCTGCTTCCAACATCTTCACATCGAAGCCATTTAAGCGGCTGTATACGGTTACCACCACAAATGGCAAACAGAAGGTGATGTGGGCAATCAATAGAGTAAAGAAGCCCAGCTGTGCGCCTAATACTAGGAACAGAGCAAGTAATGAAATCGCCATGACAATATCTGGAGACATCATTACGACAAACAGCATGCCGTTTACAGCACCTTTGCCTTTGAACGAGTAACGGAATAGGGCAACAGCTGTTAAGCTCCCAATAATAGTAGCCGCTGTTGCAGAAAATACCGCCACGTTCAATGAGTGCCATGCAGCCTGCATTAGGCTGTCGTTGTTGACTAGGGTTTCATACCATTTCGTGGTGAAACCACCCCATTTCATACCAAATTTATTGGCGTTAAATGAGTTTACGATTAGTACAACGATTGGCAGATACAAAAATGCATAAACCAACGCCATAAAGCTAAATCTAACTGTGCGTCCCATTAGTCTAGCTCCACTTTCTTATTCAATAATTTGCCTGCTCGGTAGTAAGCGTAAAGCATTACCGCCATTGCGAAGGTGAGGGCGATACTGGTCGCAGCACCAAATGGCCAATCACGAGCGTTCAATACTTGGCTCTTAATTACGTTACCAATCAGTAGGTTCTTCGCACCGCCTAGAAGATCTGAGATGTAGAACATACCCAGCGCAGGCAGTAGAACCAACAAACAGCCACCGATAATGCCAGGCATTGTCAGAGGTAGAATTACTTTAGTAATGGTTTGGAGCTTGTTCGCACCGAGGTCTTTTGCTGCCTCGATGTAAGTGTTGTCCAACTTCTCGATTGCCGAGTAAAGCGGCAGAATCATGAAAGGAAGTAGGATGTATACAAGACCAATCATTACAGCCGTTTCGGTATACATAATACGCAACGGCTTGTCGATGATTTCCATTGCCATCAGCGACTTGTTCAAAATGCCCTGTGTACCGAGAACAATCTTCAGTCCGTAAGTTCGAATCAAAGAGTTCGTCCAAAACGGTACGATCACCAAAAACAGCATAAACGGACGCCATTTTTCAGGCATTTTCGCTACGATATAAGCAAACGGGTATCCAATGACTAAACACAACAACGTTGCCACAATTGCCATGTAGAACGAGTGCATCAGCACTTTCGCATACAGTGGGTCCAGCAGACGCAAGTAGTTGTCGAAAGTGAATGTCATTTCGATTAAGTTTGCTTCATCACGCGTTAAGAAACTGGTACCAATAATCATCACGTTTGGTACCAACACAAACAGTGTTAGCCAGCCTACGATTAAGGCAATGATCGCGTTCTGAAGATTAATCTTCTTGCTTATCATTGAGTACTACCTCCCAGCTCTCAACCCAAGTGATAGCGACTTTCTGGCCAAGTGAGTGGTCCACATCAGGATCATCTTCGTTAAAGAATTCGCTTACCATTACACGCATACCTGAATCCAATTGGATAACAGAATCTAACGTCATACCTTTATAAGTACGCTCAGTTACGTGACCAACAATGCCTTTTTCTTCAGACTCTTTGATTTCTTCGATACGTAAGTCTTCAGGGCGAAGTAGTACTTGTAGTTTGTCGCCTTTCTGTGCTTCCTTATCGTAGTAAACGACGGATTCAACACCTTCAATTTCTGCGCGGATGCGTTTGTCATCGATGCGCTCTAGCATGGTTGCATTGAATACGTTGATCTCACCAATAAAGCGAGCAACAAACAGGTTCTTAGGCTCTTCATAAATCTCACGCGGAGAGCCATCTTGTTCGATAACGCCATCACGCATCACGATGATGCGGTCTGACATCGATAGGGCTTCTTCCTGGTCGTGTGTTACAAAGATAAAGGTAATACCAAGTTGACGCTGAAGCTGCTTCAACTCGATCTGCATTTGTTTACGCAATTTGTAGTCCAGCGCCGACAGCGATTCATCGAGCAGAAGTACTTTTGGTTTATTAACAACTGCACGAGCAATTGCGATACGCTGTTGCTGGCCACCAGAAAGTTGGTGCGGTTTACGCTGTGCCATTTTTTCTAGACGAACCATGCGTAATGCTTCCATTACTCTTGGTTCAATCTCTGCTGCAGGTGTTTTCTGCATACGAAGACCAAAAGCGACATTGTCAAAAACGGTCATGTGTGGAAACAGTGCGTAGCTTTGAAATACCGTGTTGACGTGTCTCTGCTCAGCAGGAACCTGTGTTACATCTTGGTCATCCAAAATGATTTGACCGTTATCCGCCGCTTCAAAACCAGCGATCATTCGTAAAACAGTCGTTTTACCACAACCAGAAGGCCCAAGAATCGTCAGAAACTCACCATGATTAACATCCAGATTTAAATTACCGATGATTTCCTTACCATCGAAACTTTTACTAATACCAGATAAACGAATAACTGGCTTTCCTGCTTGCGGTTTTGCGTTCAACGTCTGTATTTCCCCCACGTTCAAGCTGGGATAATCCCAGCTGATGTGACACTAGCCATTCACTTTTGAGGCGCGCATCATAATCACCAAAATTGTGAAATTAAAGCATTTTCTTATCTTGAAACAGAAAAAATTTTGCAGGCAAAAGTCATCATTCCTTACCATACTGTTTTTATAAGACTAATTGGCATTTAAACACAGTTTGATAGCACTAAGCTCTGTTCAATAATTGTTTTCAATTTCATAACTTTGAGAGTGGTTAATTATCAACCATACAGTTGAGATTGCAAGGATAGTACGTGAGTTGTGATGTTAGATGTGGAAAGATTTCTTTATAATAACGGCCACATTAATTGACTGGAATTCCAGTGAAAATTTTACAAGTTAATCTTGGATAAACTATGAACGACGATTTTGAGAAAGATTTCAATCTTGGGGGGAGTGTAGAGCGAGCTTTGTCTGGCAACTACGAGCTTAAAGCTGGGGCTGTTTTCAATGAAGCTTGGCGAGCAACCATCCAGCACTTTTTATCCTTTTCTCCTGCTATTATTGTATTGCTTTTTGTCCAGTTAGGTATTTTCTATATCGCGTTACAACTGCAGTTGGGTGATCTGACCGTTATTCTTGATGCATTTGAGAATCCAGAATCATTCACTAACGATATTGTGTCTTCTATTTATGTCGCGAACTTTAGTTATGAGGTGATCAGCGCCCCAATTTATGCAGGGATCAGCTTGATGGCGATGAGCCATATCGCGGGCCTAAAGACTAAGTTGCGCCATGTAGGCAAAGGGCTGCAGTTTACTATTCCCGTGATCCTAGCAACGCTGATGAGCCTAATGCTGCAAGGCGTAGTTGGTATGATCTTCCCTCTACTGTCCCTGTATCTTTCTTTAGCGTTTAGTCACTCTATCTTGTTGATTTGTGAAAAAAGAGTGCCACCAATGCAGGCGCTACTGTTATCACTTCGCGCTATTAACAAGAAGATTTTTGTTGTCGCAGGGCTTTACTTAGGCGTGATGTTGATGTTTATTGTCGCAGCGATGTTCTACGGTATTGGCTTGATTTTTGTGTTGCCATTCTTCTTTCATTTGAAAGGCATACTCTACCGCGAAATGTTTGGAATTAAGCTCAAGATCGTTGCAACACAGAAAAACGACAATGATCACGATGGTAACTCACAGGTGTTTGATGCCTAATTCTTTAAAATCAATAAGTTTACGAGTGGCGGCTACCTGTATAGCCGCCACTTTCATTTCTATTGGACCGTATTTACACTACGAGCAACAGTTTAAATATGTTGAGAATCCTGATGTGCTGTCCGGGACAATTAAGCATGTCGATTTGTCTCATTTGCCACACATTGGTGATATCCCTGACTTCAACGCAATAAAAGACACCAAAGAGAAAAAAGCGGCGTTTTTTGATTTTTTAAGGCCTAAAATAGCACTTGAGAATCAACGAATTCGCCATGAACGAGCGTTTCTTACTTCTTTAAAGGTGGGACAAATCACTCAAGAGCAAGAAGAGTACGCTCAGCGACTAGCGGCTCTGTATTCTTTACCTTTGAGCGACAACAAAGTCGATCACGCGTGGTTGGGTGAAATGCTTGTGCGAGTGAATGTCTTACCAGAAGCGCTGGTTCTAACTCAAGCAGCAAATGAATCTGCGTGGGGCACTTCTCGTTTTGCCACTCAAGCGAACAACTTGTTCGGCCAATGGTGTTATAAAAAGGGTTGTGGAATTGTTCCTGCGCAACGTGGCGCAGGCAAAGCTCATGAAGTTGAAAAATTCGATTCTGTACAGCAGTCGGTTCATGGCTACTTTATGAATGTTAATCGAAACCCAGCGTATGCTGAACTACGTGAAATCAGAGCTTCTCTAGCCGAAAAGAACAAAGACCTGTTATCGGTCGCAACGGCGTCAGAGTTAACTCATGGATTGCTAGCATATTCTGAACGTGGCATTGCTTATGTACACGATCTTCGCGCTATGATTCGTCATAATAACGCCTACTGGACACAATAAAATAACGGATAAAATGAAAAAGTTAAGCCTAAGTCTATTGGGAAGTGCGGCGCTAATTCTTGTATCGCCAATAACCCAAGCTCAAGAGTACATGTTCACGTACTCGAAGTTATACACCCAACTCAAAAACAACAATAAAGAAGGGCATGACGACGTGAAAGTTGGTGTCTTCTTTGTGGATGCGAAAACTAAGCAAATTTGTACAATAGAAAAAGCTTGGATGGAAAAAGAAGAGCACTATGAAGAGTTTGTTATCCCTGCTTCACAAGAGTTGCCTCTGCCAGTCGATAAAAACTTAAAGTCAGCGAATCCGTTGGTTTTTGTCGATACTCCAAAAGATACTCGCTGCGATTACTCACTTGTCGTGATGGCCAAAGAACCATTACAGGGTAACGTTTCTTACGAGCAACTTAAGCCTCTTCTACCTCAAATGCAGACGATGCTGGAAGATTTAGGCGGTATGTTTGCGGGTTGGTTTACACCTGAAGTTCAAGGTGTGACGATGGAGTTTGCAAATCAACTGAATGATAAAGTGATTTTCTCAAACGGAACCGAAAAGCCAATTGTCAATGGCAAGATACAAGTCGCACTAAGTGAAATAGGGCAAGGTGGCACAATGACACTACCAGAACCGACGATGCGAGTGCTACCTTATCTGCCTAACGCAAAGAAGTGAACACTGAGAGTTTAGAAAGAGCTGCAATTGCGGCTCTTTTTTCATTTGTGACGGTAACTAAGCTACCTTTCGTGTCCTTTTCTTAATATCTCAATAAGACAAGCATTTAATCCTGCGTAAAAAGCTCGTATAATCCACGCCCCAAAGAAACCCATGTTAGGAAGTCCTAGTCGATTTATCGGCGATGTGAGAGCCCGCAATGAACCAAATAGATACAAGAAAAGAAACCCTAGAATTCAACAAGCTTCAGAAACGCCTGAGAAGACATGTTGGAAATGCCATTACAGATTACAACATGATCGAAGAAGGCGATGTTGTGATGGCATGTATTAGCGGTGGTAAAGATTCATTCGCGATGCTTGATATCCTGCTGAATCTTCAAAAAGCCGCACCGATCAAATTTGAAGTGGTTGCGGTAAACCTAGACCAAAAACAACCGGGCTTCCCTGAGCACATTCTGCCTGAGTATTTCGAAACACTGAATATCCCTTACTATATTGTCGATAAGGACACTTATTCCGTCGTAAAAGAGAAGGTACCAGAAGGCAAAACCACTTGTGGTCTGTGTTCGCGCCTGCGACGTGGTACGCTGTATTCATTTGCAGAGAAGATTGGTGCAACTAAGCTTGCGCTAGGTCATCACATGGATGACATCGTCGAAACAATGTTCTTGAATATGTTCCACGGCTCTCGCCTTAAAGCGATGCCACCAAAACTACGCTCTGATGATGGTCGTAACGTGGTCATTCGTCCATTAACTTACTGTCGTGAAAAAGACCTGATCAAATACGCTGAGCACAAGGATTTCCCAATTATTCCGTGTAACCTTTGTGGCTCTCAAGAGAACCTTCAGCGTCAATCTATAAAAGCAATGTTGATTGAATGGGATAAGAAGACGCCAGGGCGTGTGGAAGCGATTTTTAAATCAATTCAAAACGTAAGCCCAAGCCAACTAGCAGACCGCGAATTGTTCGACTTTGTTAACTTACCGCTAGATCGTGAAGGTAACCGCGAAGAGTATGAATTTAATGAGGCTGTCGTTTCTTCGACGAATATTGATGAATCAATGTTCATCGATGTTACGAACATCTAACTCGTAAAAAAGGAGGTCAACTAGACCTCCTTTTTTGTATTCAATGCTTTAACTGTCCCCAAACAAAAATCCCCCTTTATTAGGGGGATCTATTAGCGTCTGTTTGAAAGCGCTCATAAAGAGAGATTAGGTTGCTGTGTTTGGATCAAGAGGACTAATGTAGCCTTTTGGTTTTAGAGCCAATACATCGCAATTTATTTTATCGATCACGTGCTCAGCTGTATTACCAATAAAGACAGCAGAAAGCCCGGTTCGCCCTGTGGTGCCTAAAATAACCATTGCAGCATTCAAGCGCTCTGCTGCTGCTGGAATGACATCTTCAGGTAAGCCTTGCTCAACAATCGTTTGCTCTTCATCAAGGCCGTGTTTTTGGCGTAATGCTTTCATCGCAGTTAAGTGATGACCTCGAACGGCATCGGTATAAGTCGTTGGATCAAACTCAGGAAGTTCAATGGTAATGTTCGCCGGTGTAACGGGATACGCATTAACAAGGTATGGTTTGGCATCCAGTCGGGTGGTGACTTCTTTTAGTCGCTCGACCATGGCATCGTTGAGATCAATATGAGTTGGATTTTCAGAGCCTACGTGCACCGAGGCAAGAATGCTTGCTTGTTCTGGCCAATCTGCATTTTTAATCAGAAGTACTGGGATAGGGCATTTACGTAACAAGTGCCAATCGGTCGGAGTGAAAATCACAGATTCTAACACGTCGTGCTTACGTGTGCCTTTAATGACTAGGTCATGGCTGCCTGCATAGACCTCAGCGATAATTGCTTCGTAAGGACGGTTGTGCCAGACGACACATACATCAAAGTCGAAGCCATCGTTTAGATAAGGTTGAGCAATTTTACGCATCCACTGCTCACGTTGATGGATAACACCTCGACGCATAGCATCTCTTTCATCCACTGATAGCATTGACGTCATGTCATAAGAGAAATCGTAAATGGATAAAAAGAAAGTGATTCGGCTTCTAGATACACTTTTTTGAGCTAATTGAACAGCTCTTGCAAGTGCGGGCTGCTCATCATTATTGATGTCAGCTACAACAAGGATCTTACTGTATATACTCATAACTAAGCCCACTTCTATTGCAAAACCAGATACTGAATATAAATTAAATCAGTATTTTGGAGTACTCACCGTACATTTTTACTGTAGCTTAGTTTGGGTAACTTTTTGAGGACTTTCGAAAGGAATTTATGAGAAACATGATGTAGCTCATTTTCGAGCTACATCAATAATTGGGGTGTATTATTCTTTAGTTACACCAGCAAGTTCCATCAATGCATCGTGGTCTAAGATAGTGATATATTTACCTTTTACACTTAGGATCTCGGATTTCTGGAAACGACCCAACAAGCGACTGATGGTTTCCACTGTAAGACCAAGATAGTTACCAATATCACCACGAGTCATCGTTAAACGAAACTCTCTAGGGCTGAAGCCACGTTGAGAAAAACGAGTTGATAGGTTGTATAGGAAAGCCGCTAGACGTTCTTCTGCATTCTTTTTAGAAAGAAGCAAAATCATTTCCTGATCACCTTTAATTTCGTTACTCATCAAACGCATAATTTGCTGGCGAAGCTTAGGCATTTTACCTGATAGGTCGTCTAAAATTTCGTATGGGATTTCACATACCATCGACGTTTCAAGCGCTTGAGCAAAGCTAGGGTGGGAGTCACCTGTAATGGCATCGAAACCAACTAGGTCTCCGGCCAAGTGAAACGCTGTGATTTGCTCATCACCTTGCTCTGTGATCGTATAGCTCTTGATGGTACCAGAGCGGATAGCGTACAGAGATTTTAGCTCGTCACCAGCCTTAAAAAGCTCTTGTCCTTTTTGTATAGGCTTCTTACGTTCGATGATTTGGTCAAGCTGATCAAGTTCTGCCTCATTCAGAGTGAACGGGATACACAGCTGACTAATGCTACAATCTTGGCAATGAATGGCGCAACCGCCTGATTGGATACGCTTTGTTGCAGGTTTTTCAGAAATCATAACAACCTTTCACTATTTGATATACATCAATATTTTAGCATCGCTTAATCCTAAAGGGTAGCAAAAATGTCACCTCAATAGAGTTTAACGTTATATGAAACCGAGTAACTCTAAAGCTCCTACAGCAGTGTACGAACCATATCCAATAAGGATTAATGCCGAAATATTTCTAAATATTAACGACTTTTGTAATTTCTGAAAATGGTTGGCACCATATCCAATAATAAGCATTGCCGGAAGTGTTCCGAGGCCAAACGCGAGCATAATAAGACCACCGTTTATTGCGCTGCCTGAAACCGCCGACCAAGTTAGCGCAGAATAAACCAAGCCGCATGGTAACCAGCCCCAAATGAAGCCAAATGGTAAAGCATGAAGAGGGTGCTTTAATGGCAACAAACGCTTACCAGCAGGTGAGATAAAGCGCCAAATGTGCTGCCCTAACTTTTCTATTAACAGTAAACCTTGCCACCATTTAGCAATATAAAGCGCAACCAGAATCATGAACAATGCGGCAATCAGCCTTAACCAAGCAAGAGAATGCGTTAACCCACTTAGCTCAGATAAACCTGATACTGCTCCGCCTATTAATGCACCGATTACGGCATAGCTGCTCAGTCGCCCTAGGTTGTAGAAGAGTGGAATAAGGGGGGAGCTTTTACTTGTAGAAGAGCCCATGGTAAGCAGAGACGCGATGCCACCACACATTCCCATGCAATGACCAGCCCCAACGAGGCCGATCATCAAAGCACCAATAAAGTCAGGAGTCATAAAGGTTGCTATTTTTTATCACTATTAGATTTGTCTTCTTCATCAAGAAGAATGTTATGTCCTTGTCGTTCTAGATCTTCAAACTGATCACTTCTTACTGCCCAAAGAAAAACGGCAACAGCAACACAAACGAGAACGATAGCGATGGGAATCAATATATAAAGACTTTCCATGTTTGCTTTCTCTACTTATTTCTCTTTGAGCAGGCGCAAAGAGTTAGATACAACGATAATTGAGCTTGCAGACATGCCAACTACTGCAATGTAGGGAGCCACTAAACCAGCGACAGCTAAAGGCAAAATTAACAGGTTGTAACCCAAAGACCAAGCCAAGTTTTCTCGAATAATCTTTCTTGTACGCAGTGCAAGCAAACGTGCCTCTAGTAGCTTTTCGAGATTATCCCCAAGTAACGTCATATCAGCAGAAGCTTTAGCGACATCTGTACCACCGCCCATCGCAACTGAAAGATGAGCTCCGGCGAGAGTAGGTGCGTCATTGATGCCATCGCCAACCATCATAGTGATACTGTCTTCATCAAGACTCTTAAGGTACGCGAGTTTGTCTTCTGGTTTTGCTGACGCAACGACGTGATCGATACCAATTTCATTCGCTACAGGTTGAGCGTTTGAGAGAGCGTCACCTGTTAGCAGCGTTGTCTTAATTCCAGCGTCAGCAAAACGTTGAATAAAGGCTTTGCTTTCTTTTCGGATAGGGTCGCGGTAGTAAAAGCTAGCGACATGCTCGCCATCAACTGAAAGATAGACCGCGTGGCTTTCTTCGCTTTCCTTGCCTTGAACAAAAGCCGCACTGCCTATCTTAACGATTTTACCATTCCAGATCCCCTCAATCCCTGAACCAATCACGTTTTGCACTTCATACACAACAAAGTCATCATTGGCGTAACTTGCAAAAGAGCGAGCGATAGGATGGTTTGCATGAGCTTCTAATGCCGCGGCTAGAGAGAGACAATCTTCTTTTGGAAGATCACTCAACACTTGTGTATCACAGATCTCAATATCGCCTTTCGTCAGAGTACCTGTTTTATCTACAACTAAGTGGTTGATCTTACATAGCGTCTCGAACACATGACCTTTACGAAGCAAAATGCCAAAGTTTCCCATACGAGAGGTAGCACAAGTTAGAGCAGTTGGTGTCGCAAGAGATAGGGCGCATGGACAGGTGGCTACCAATACGGATAGCATGATCCAAAACGCATCATCTGGTTTTGTTTGATGCCAGTACAACCAAGTACCAGCAGAAATAATAAGAATCGCTCCAACAAAGTAACGAGCAACAACGTCTGCAATTTCTGCGATTTTAGGTTTGGAGTGTTGAGCTTCATCTTGTAAACGCACGATATTGGAAATCATTGAGTCAGCTTTGGAACTCATGACCTCTAGCTCAAATGACTCATCACCGTTTAATGTTCCTGCATAAACCGCATCGCCTTCTCGTTTCACCACGTGTACGGATTCACCCGTTAGCATGGATTCATCAATATGAATACGACCCGAAATAACTTTGCCGTCAGCTGGGATATGTTCGCCAGGAAGGACGCGAATACGATCTCCAACTTTAAGAGTTTTCACTGGTATTTGCTCGCCATCCAGCGTCGTGGCGATCGCTGGGATCAACTTTAATAGGTTACCACTCGCCGCTGCGGCTTTGCGACGCGCTCGCATCTCTAAAAATCGTCCGACTAATAGGAAGAAAGTGAACATTGAAATCGATTCGAAGAAGACTTCGCCCTGTTCTGTAACGGTTGCTATTAAGCTGGCTACATAGGCAAAAATAAGTGCAATCGAGACAGGAACATCCATACCGAGGGTTCGGCCTTTGATGCTTCGCCACGCATTTAAGTAAAACGGAAGAGCAGAGTAGAGTAGGACTGGCGTAGCAAAGATCAGACTTACCCAACGAAAGTAATTTTTAAACTCCGGCTCTAGGTCACCAAAAACTTCTAGATACAATGCGACGGCTAGCATCATAACTTGCATGGTAGCTAAACCAGCAATACCTAATCTGTATAAGTATTGCTTCATCATTCGATGATAAGAGGCTTCTTGCTTATCAGCTTCAAATGGTGCGGCTTTATAACCTAGTTTATGAATGACAGATAGGAGTTCACTTAATCGCACCTGAGTGTTATCCCAGGCTAGTAACGCGCGGTTAGTGGTTGTATTCACGCGGATAGACACTAACCCAGCCGTATTAGAGACTTGCTTTTCGATTAACCACGCACAAGCTGCACATGAAACGCCCTCTAAAGAAAGAGTTACTTCAGAGACATTTTCACGATTTCGCACAAATTCTGATTGTACATCTTCATTATCATAATGAATTAAAGCTTGGAGTTGCTCTGGTACTAAATCTGCTTTTTCCGCAGGCGCAGTTCTATATTGATAGTAGGATACTAAGCCGCTGTCTACGATGGTTTGAGCAACCGTCTCGCAGCCAGGACAACACATCTTGCGGGATTCACCGAGTATATCAACTTTAAAATCCGTGTTGGCTGGTACATCTTCACCACAGTGATAACAGGATTCACACATATGCTTACTTCATTAACGGTGTTGACGAGGCAGGAAATTCAACTTTACCTTGGATCATCCATTGTTGGTCATGTGGTTGTAGTTCGACAAACCAAGGGCCTTGAATAGATTCTTCTGCCGTTAGGCGGTAATTACCAGATGCATCCGCCGTAACGAGCTTTGTAAAGTCACGGTCAGGAAGAGTACGATGAGTGAAAGTGGCCGTTAGAGCAGGGTAATGAGATAGCTTCCCTTTAGCGAAAACAATCACAACATTGTTATTTTCAGAAGAAATCTCTGCGTTAAGACCTAGGTCACGAGCGACATTCATTTTACTAATGTCGATGTTAATGCCTTTGCCTTTTTTATAGTAATCCTCGGCGACTAAAGAAACAGAGTTGTTCGAGAAAACGACCACAGTAATCACAGTCCAAACTACGACAGTAAGAGGAAGGATGATTAGGAACCACGGCCAAAATTGTTTATACCAAGGCTTTACCATAAAAAAGTTCTCAACAGCTAAATGAAAAAATGTAAGGCGTTAAATTTAAAGGAAAGACAGCCCCTATGAAAGGGGCTGTTATTGCTATGTTACTTAATATCTCAGTTACTTACTCTCTGAGTTACTTAAGCTCCAGACATAAGAGGCAACGAGCTGAACTTTATCTTCACCCAAAATGTCTTTCCACGCGGGCATTACACCTGAGCGGCCGTTCATTACGGTTTCGGTTACAGCTGCACGAGAGTCGCCAAATAGCCAATCTTGGTCTGTAAGATCAGGTGCACCGACTGCAGGGTTACCCTTACCATCAGTACCGTGACAAGCGGCACACACGACGAAACGTGCTTTACCTGCCGCTGCTTCACGAGCATTCACTTTACGACCAGATAGGCTAAGTGTGTAGCTTACTACTTCTTGCACACCTTGCTCACCAAGCGCATCTTTCCATGCTGGCATTTGACCAATACGGCCATGCATGATGGTTGTTACGATTGCAGCTGGTTCACCGCCGTATAACCATGCATCATCAGTTAGGTTAGGAAAACCTTTCTGACCACGAGCATCAGAGCCGTGACATTGAGAACAGTTTTGCAAAAACAAACGTTGGCCAACTTTCAATGCTTCAGGATCTTGCGCAATTTCAGGTATTGGGCGCAAACCACTATCATTGTGCGCAAGTTTACGGAATGCTTCGCCGAAGTATGCATCTGCGTCATCCAGTTCTTTTGCGTATTGGTTTAGTTGCTTGTTCTCTTGTGCTTTAGCGATGGCTTCTTTTGACTCTTCCAGTGAACGTACTGTTTGAGCAGAACTCTGCCAGTTTAAAAAGCCCTTGAAGCTACCTAGACCTGGAAATAAGGCAAGGTAAACTGCTGCAAACACAAATGTACTTACAAACAGATAAGTCCACCACTTTGGTAGAGGGTTGTTTAGCTCGCGAATACCATCGTACTCGTGGCCCATGTCTTCCCCTTCCTCGACGCCCATTTTATCTTTAGCGCACCAAGTCAGGAGAATCGCACAGCCTACCAGCGTACCGACAGTAATCACGATAATCCAGAGACTCCAGAATGTAGTCATTACTTCTTCACTCCTTGGTTATTTGGGGTCGTTTGTTCTTCGTCAGCAAACACCAAGTTGGCATCTTCTTCAAAGCGTGCTTTACGCTTTTTACTAAATGCCCACCATACGATGCCGATAAAACTAGCGAAGAGTACAACGGTATAAATACTATGAATTGTACCGAAATCCATATGATCCCCTTACTTCATTGCATGACCAAGAGACTGAAGGTAAGCGATGATTGCATCCATCTCTGTTTTACCTTCTACTTCTTTAGCCGAATTCGCGATCTCTTCATCAGTGTATGGAACACCGAACTGATCACGAAATAGCTCAAGTTTCTTCTGCGTTAGCTTACCGTCTAAAACGTTTTCAGCTAACCACGGGAAACCCGGCATGTTTGACTCAGGCACAAGCTCACGAGGATCTAGTAGGTGAACGCGGTGCCATTCATCAGAATAACGACCACCAACACGAGCTAAATCCGGACCTGTACGCTTAGAGCCCCAAAGGAATGGGTGTTCCCAAACACTCTCACCGGCGACAGAGTAGTGACCGTAACGTTCAGTCTCTGAGCGGAAAGGACGAACCATCTGGCTGTGACAAACGTTACAACCTTCACGGATGTAGATGTCACGACCTTCCATCTCCAGAGGAGTGTAAGCACGCAGATTCTCTACAGGTTCAGTCGTTTGCTTTTGGAAAATCAGAGGAGTGATCTCTACAAGAGCACCCCAGCTGATAGCAAACACGATAAAAATAGCCAACAAACCGACATTACGTTCTAAGATTTCGTGGCGATTATTAGAATTATTACTCATTCTTAAATCTCCTTATGCCGGATGTGGGATAGCTTTTAGGCTTTCTTTTGGTGCACTTACCGTTTTGTACGTGTTGTATGCCATTAGGAACATACCAGATAGGAAGATAAATCCACCTAGGAAACGTACAAAGTAGAACGGGTAAGACGCTTCTACAGACTCAACAAAGCTGTAGGTTAGCGTACCGTCGGAGTTAACCGCGCGCCACATCAGACCTTGCATTACACCAGAGATCCACATCGCAACGATGTAAAGAACGGTACCGATTGTTGCTAGCCAGAAATGCACATTCACTAGACCAACAGAGTACATACGCTCTTGGCCAAATAGGCGAGGTACTAAGTGATATACAGAGCCGATAGAAACCATCGCAACCCAACCTAACGCACCAGAGTGAACGTGACCAATGGTCCAGTCTGTGTAGTGAGAAAGTGCGTTAACTGTCTTAATCGACATCATTGGACCTTCAAAGGTAGACATACCGTAGAATGACAAAGAAACGATTAGGAAACGTAGGATAGGGTCATAACGAAGCTTATGCCATGCACCAGATAACGTCATAATACCGTTGATCATACCACCCCAAGAAGGAGCAAATAGAACCAGCGACATCACCATACCTAGAGACTGAGTCCAGTCCGGTAGCGCTGTATAGTGAAGGTGGTGAGGGCCTGCCCAAATATATAGAGAAATAAGCGCCCAGAAGTGAACGATAGATAGACGGTAAGAATAAACAGGACGTTCAGCTTGTTTAGGAACGAAGTAGTACATCATACCTAGGAAACCAGCGGTGAGTAGGAAACCTACCGCATTGTGTCCATACCACCACTGAACCATCGCATCCACTGCGCCTGAGTAAATCGAGTAAGATTTACCAAGTGACACAGGAATAGCCATGCTGTTCACGATGTGAAGTACTGCTACTGTGATAATAAAGGCACCGAAGAACCAGTTTGCCACATAAATATGTGACGTGTTTCGCTTCACCAGTGTGCCGAAGAACACCACCGCATATGATACCCATACTAGCGCAATTGCGATATCAATAGGCCATTCTAGCTCAGCATACTCTTTACCCGATGTTAAACCGAGAGGCAAAGTAATGGCTGCTGCCAGGATGATTGCTTGCCAACCCCAAAAGGTGAAGGCAACGAGTGGGCCACCAAAAAGACGTGTTTGACATGTGCGCTGTACAACATAATAAGACGTTGCGAACAGAGCACTGGTACCAAACGCAAAAATTACCGCATTAGTATGCAGTGGACGTAAGCGACTGTACGTCAACCACGGCGTATCAAAGTTTAGCTGTGGCCAAACTAATTGAGCGGCAATCA
The DNA here is from genome assembly GCF_024744415.1 of Vibrio sp. RM-41-2B. Lineage (NCBI taxonomy): Bacteria > Pseudomonadati > Pseudomonadota > Gammaproteobacteria > Vibrionales > Vibrionaceae > Vibrio > Vibrio sp. RM-41-2B. The sequence continues at coordinate 272,237 of NZ_JAMQWD010000051.1, forward strand.
AAACACCAACAGCCATACCAACTATGCCCCATAAAATGGTCACAAGGGTAAATTGGCGAACGACTGTATAGTTGTAGTTTTGTTCAAGCTGCTTTACTTGGCTCATTTGCATGCTTCCAATTTCTAATTAACTACACTTTTACTTCCAACACGACTTGCGTCGTAACACCACCCAAGTAAACTCTAGAATTCAAGTGTTATCATCACCTTATTTCCATTGCTGACTTTAATAAAAAGTGGCATTTTCAGCGTGACACTATACTTGAATTAACAATTCAATGACAGGGTAGTAACCTTACTGGCCCCCTGGAAATCATTTTTTATTTAAAAAGTTTGAAGTTTGTAACAAGGATATTAGTAATTATGCCTGCACAAAAGTTAACAAAGGCGCGACTTGCACAAATCTTAATCATGCTCAGTGTGTTAATAGGCGCATTTTTCTGGCGTACCTTTACACACGAGAGCGTTACTAGCATTGACTGTTCACAAAAAGAACGATGCGATGTAACAATTGAAGGTGAAATAATCACAATTAATCGTGACTCAACGGGAATTTCGCTCGAAACGATAAAAAGTAGCACTCTAAAAATTGATCCAAATCAATCTGGCGAATTTATCAATCTCGATCGAGAGCATAAGAAAATAGAATGGGACACAATGCCTGAATCAAAAAAAATCACCTTTAAAAAAGGCGAAAACATTGTTGTAGTTCAATTATAAATACGATCTGTCACGAGATAATCGCAACTTCTTAATGAAATTTTCACCTTCTTACCTAGAGAAAATTGGTTGGAATGGTATAACAGCAGAGTGATACCCAATTATAAAATCGTATGCATTGCCAATCAGTTTTTACTCATATTAAAGATGAAGACTCAGCGATAGAAACGCTTAGGTCCGAACTGACACAACAGAACTTGTCTTACGTGATGTGCTACTACACGGAAGAGTACGACTTCGAGTTAATTCGAGAAGCGTTTCTTGAGCATTTTCCCGGTGTGCCTTTTCATGGCGCCAGTTCATGCCAAGCAGTAATGACAGACCAGGGGTTTCATACGGGCCCAGTGATTGCGGCGCTCGCAATTTATGACTCAGGCCCTCATGCTTATGGCACTGGTATTTCTAACTATGATTCAGGTGACAGTGTAACTAGAGCCTTAGATATGGCTCTTGAGAACGCTAACCGCGTAGGAGAAGTGCCAAACTTAATACTGCTTCATGCAACTCCAGGGCAAGAGGAATCAATCATTGCATCTATAGATGAAAGGTTTGGTACGCTGATCCCAATTATTGGTGGTTCAGCCGCTGATAATCATATCGCGGGAAAATGGTCTGTCATTACCACCCAAGGATCTCAAACTGCAGGTTTAAGTCTGACATTATTTTACTCCTCACAGCCTGTTGATATTGCTTTTAGTGCTGGGCACACTCCAACCAATATCAAAGGGGTTGCAACCAAAACTAACGACAGGTGCTTGCTAGAAATTGATGACGAACCGGCCCTCAATGTTTATAGAAAGTGGACAAACCATCAAGATAACCAAGTAGGCAAAAACAACCTGCTATTTACAAACTCGAGCGCTTATCCACTAGGGCGTGTCGCTGGCCACCTCTATGAGCGTCCATATTACAAATTGTCCCATCCAATTCGTGAGACGCGAGATGGAGGAATTGAGCTATTTACACGAATAGAAGAGGGTGATGAACTCACTTTAATGAAAGGAAGCAGAGAACACCTCGTTGCACGCGCTGCTAAAGTTGTAAATGCAGCCTTTAATCAAAAATTAGAAGAATCTCGAAAAATTGGGGTGATAAACATCTTTTGCGCAGGTCCTATGTTGCACTTAATGCAAGACATGAATAGCGTTTGTGAACAAATTAACCAAGAACTAGAACAGTTACCTTTTATTTGCCCTTTTACTTTTGGTGAGCAAGGTAGATTTATTGGTGGTGAGAATGGACATGGAAACCTGATGATTTCATCAGCGATATTCCATAAACCTTATGAAAGATAAATACTTAGACATATACCAACAGGAAGCGCTGCAAGAAGCGTTAGTCGAACTAAAACAGGCTAGGCAAAGAGAACGACTGCTCGCCGATGAGAATAAAGCTATTCTTTCAGCGATATCCGCGATGAGTGAAGCAAAAAACCGGCACGAGATATTTACGGGATTAAATAATGTCCTTAAGAAGTACATCAACTTTGATGATTTTATCGTTCTAACTCGTGATGATGAGAGGTACCCCTTCAAAACGTTGATATCGACAAATAGTGTATTTGATAACATATCTTGGTTACACGGTAACGCATCTGAGAGGGCACTGAATGGCGAATGTATTCTGCTGTTCGAACCAGATAGGCTTGCGGAGTTTATTAACCTGAACAGCTTTATAAAAAGCCATGTAAACTCGGTAGTCCTGACGGGCATACGTTCAGAAGTAACACAAACTGTCATCTTACTTATTGGTGCTAAGAAAGGGCACTTTAGCATAGAAAATAAGGAAACCTTAAGACGCTTTCGGCCTTTAATTGAGAGGGCTGTCATCGATATTGAGACCAAAGAGAAGTTACAACGTATTGTTGAAGTGCGGACAACTCAGCTTGCTAAAGCAAGAGAAGAAGCAGAGCTTGCAAATCGCTCAAAGTCAGAATTCTTAGCGATGATGAGTCATGAAATTAGAACCCCTCTAAATTCCGTCCTTGGAATGCTCGATATTCTGAAACAATCCACCTTATCAGAAGAGCAAATCGATGCTCTGAGCCAAATGGAATGCTCAGCGGAGTTACTTCTCGCGATTATCAGCGACATCCTTGACCTCTCAAAAATTGAATCAGGTCGCTTTCAACTCAATGAGCAGTGGGTTAATTTAAGAGACACTGTCACTTTTGTCATTTCTCAACAAAAACAAATAGCTAAGAAGAAGAGCCTTCAATTTAAACTCAATTGCATGGTAACTACCGACAAACAGTTTTGGATTGACTCTACGCGGTTATCTCAAATCCTGTTTAATCTTATTGGGAATGCAATAAAGTTTACTGATGAAGGAGAAGTAAAAGTTTCTGTATCAGAGCAAGACACTGAGCTTGTAATTTCAATATCAGACACCGGAATTGGTATATCTAAAGCCAAGCAAGAACATCTATTTACGGCATTTCATCAAGGTGACCGTTCCATCACGAGACGCTTTGGTGGCACAGGACTAGGGCTAGCAATAACCAAGCATTTAGTTGAAATGATGCGCGGCAAGATTATCGTTAAAAGTGACGAGCATGTCGGCTCAACATTTACTATTAAGATTCCCGTTTTAACTCGTTGCAATCAAAATCGTCCAGTTAAAATAGAAAACAACCAACCAATAAAAGCGATGGATCTTCTCGTAGTCGAAGATACCGAGTCGAATCAGTTTGTAATAAAGCTTATTTTAAATAAGCTTGGTCATAATGTTCATATCGCAAGTCATGGAGCAGAAGCATTAACGTTCTTAGAGGAAAATGAGGATTTAATCGACCTGATTCTTATGGATGTCTCGATGCCAGTGATGGATGGGATTACTGCAACAAGGCTTCTCCGAGATAAAGGCTTCAAGACTCCAATCATCGCATTAACCGCTCATGCGCTAGAAAGTGATAGAGATAAATGCCTTGACGCAGGTATGGATGGATTCATTTCCAAACCAGTTCGAAGACAAGATATCTTTGAGGCTATACAGCCATTTCTGTAAGTAGAAAAAGCATTAATATAGATCTTAACAATCGATAGATTATTAAGATCTATATTAAGTATTTTATGGTAAATAGCCATTATGTTTAATGGTTATGATGGAGACCTTAAATTTCAAATCCACAGGGGAATAGGAGTGCTCATTGGCAACATTTGGCGTACGAGCACATCTCATTTAACATAACACATATAATGCGCACTGTAATAGTGGTTCCTGTGGACTTGCAATCACTAAGGCTAATCCAGTGCAAGCCATTGAGATTCCTGACAATCCAAGCCCATTAAACTTTTTTGCAATTCCTTCCCATACTGCTTTTATCTGCAGATTATCATTTCGAGTTGATTGGTTTATCTCACCTAGCCTGCATTCCCAACCAATTACACGAGAGCCACTTCATTTTCATCTAGTTCATCGAGTCTGAAAGCTTTGCGCTCTTGCTGCCCGATGCTTCTAATCAACATTGCAATCACGAACCTGTGGCTATATGAAGCCGAATATACTTTTCTGGATATTTATAACGATAGCGTTTTCCTTTCCTCAAGTTGGATTTCACATACCGACAAACTTTTTGTCACCACTACTGGTTACTCTTTTTATTACTGCTTTTTTACCTTTGTGCTCCATCTCTATCATGACATCACAATAACCTTGGTAGTCATCAAATTTATTGTCTGCTTTCCTTTGAATCTTAGTTTTAATCTTTTTAGCCAATGGATTCGTTTCCGAGTCGTCAGACAAAGCTGAAGCACTTACAAAGAGAAAGACCATTAAAGTTACA
>NZ_JAMQWD010000052.1:0-413 GCF_024744415.1 Vibrio sp. RM-41-2B
TTATAACGCCCAATTAACGTGTGAGCAACGCTACCACGAAACTTAACCATACCATCGGAAACACTAAACCCAACGATGGAATGAAAAATGCCAAGCGTTGGGAATCACTCTTAAATGCTTTGTTATAAAAAAATCCGCCCTCTAGCTTCAAACAATGCCATTTTGTATGTCACTTCTGACAATATCCAAAACCTGATTATGCAAATCTTCATCGTGATAATGTTTAAAATCTGAAGCTGTATCTCTATCAAAGTGATATTTGTTTTGCTTACCATTGCTGTCATTTGATACAAAAATCACAAATTCATCTACATTCTCTGCAAACCAGATTGTGTAACTATTACCACTTACAATCATTGGAAAAGTTTTTGTAATATTAAAACCGATTAAACTTGTCATGTATTTCTCCTTTT